>JAGBIR010000066.1 GCA_017934845.1 Alistipes sp.
AGGGACACGCACGTTGCTCTCCGGCTCGGTCAAGGCATTGGCGTAATACTGAAGAACCATGCCGAAGGGCTGAAGCTCGTTATAGCCATCCTCTTTCCAGAACTTGACCCCCATTTGAAGGATATCTCCCTCTTCCACCGGGGCTTGGTCCAGCTTGGTATAAATATCGAATTTGCTCCAGCAGCCGATAGGATCGATAGCAACGCCTACCGCTTTATAGCCGACGACTACGTCGGTATAGACCGGGTTGTACAGAATGGGCGAGTGGTAGGGCACACAGTCTTTGTCCTGGAAATCCTCATGCGCTCGCTTTGCATCCACGATATCGCTTCCGTCGTAGCTGAGGAGCAGCTCGCCGGTCGTCATATCGTAGAAATAACCATCGCGCACTCTTCTCAATGCAATATGCTGTTTGTCGCCCTCGGCAGCGTGCGACACAACCTCGAATAGTTGTTCGGCATATATCACCGGCGACTTTAACTCGGCAGCACGCCCCTCAATAACAGCATTATAAGCCTCATTAGGCTCTCCTACAACAACCGGCACGCTCTTTTTTATTATGCCCGCCTTTTCGGCTGCAATCTGACACAGTTCATCGCCCAGCAAGTCGGTATGGTCTAATCCGACATTGGTAATTACACTCATCAGCGGAGTGATGATATTTGTAGCATCCAATCTACCCCCAAGACCCGTCTCGATAACTGCCACCTCGACATCACTATATGCAAAATAATCGAACGCCATTGCAGTTGTCATCTCGAAGAACGACAAACTCAACTCCTCCATTTTCTGGCGATTGCAATCGACAAAGTTTACGACCTTCTGCTTCGGAATCATCTGGCCATCAACACGAATACGCTCGCGAAAATCCTTCAAATGAGGCGACGTAAACAACCCCACACGATAGCCCGCCTGCTGAAGCACCGAAGCCAAGATGTGCGACACCGAGCCCTTGCCATTAGTACCCGCTACGTGGATTGTGTAGTAGTTACGCTGGGGATTACCCAAATGACGGCAAAATTCAGCGATACGTTCCAATCCGGGCTTATAAGCATCGGCACCCACCTGCTGGAAAGAGGGTAACGAATTGAATAGATAATCAATAGTCTGAGAGTAGTTCATATTCTATAACTCATTAATCTACAAGATGATTACGGCGACGTACGCGATAAGCCGTAAAATACATTACGCCCAAGAATGTCATAAACAATCCAAGACGGCCAACCCAATCGCCATAGCGCACATAGAGGGTAAGGTCGTTGCGCAGCTCGACATCCGACGTAAGCACACCGCGCTCCTCCCAATCCATTCTATCCACAACATCGCCGCGCGATGTTATAAAGCCCGACACTCCCGTATTGGCACTACGCGCAATACCACGACGAGTCTCTATTGCACGCAGACGGCAGAAGTCGAAGAGTCGTTTATGGCCGGGTGTATTGCCCCACCAGCCATCGTTTGACAGCACGGTCATAACCTGTGCGCCATTACGCACAAAACGGGCAAAGCAATCGCCATAAATACCCTCATAGCAGATTGCAGGGCCGGCCACAAAGCCCTTAACAAAAGGCATTGCAAAGTCGTTTCGACCCAACTGACCCGTTATGCCGCCCAAATCGACAAACTTATTCAAAAAGCCCGTAAAAGGCATAGCCTCAACGCCAATAACGAGGCGCATCTTATGATGGACATCACCACCCATACCGCGATTCAAGGCTATGGCAGAGTTAAAGACATCGTAATAAAAACCATCTCTGTTTCGAGCCGTTTCGGTACGATTTCGTGCATCGACATAATACTTAACGGTAGTTGCTCCCGCAATCATCATCGCGTTGGGATACAACGAGTCAATCTGATTTTTCAGCGTTAGCGTAGAGGTTGCCGACAG
Source organism: Alistipes sp. (assembly GCA_017934845.1). GTDB lineage: Bacteria > Bacteroidota > Bacteroidia > Bacteroidales > Rikenellaceae > Alistipes. The sequence goes on from JAGBIR010000066.1 coordinate 1,889, forward strand.
TGGCAAATCATCGTTCAAAGTCTCGGGGATAGCCGTTTCGGGCAAGACGATAAGTTGCGAATCGCTCGGCACTTGATGCATCAAATCGACAATATTTTCCAACTGCCACTCGCGGTTGCCAACAAACTTCTCGGCATAGCAGTCAACATTTGGCTGGATAACTGACACCTTAACCATCTCCTCACTTGGCTTATGGTCAAAATATAAAACCAGCGATACCGCTATGGGTGCAAGAACCGTTACGGTAGCAGTCGCAATCTTTGCCACGCTACGATTGCGCAACGCCTCGAAGATAGCTATGTTAGATAAAAGCACCCACACCGAGCCGCCCATCACACCGGTCCACTCATACCACTGCACAGCCCACACATCGCCCGAGAAGCCATTACCCAGCGTCAGCCACGGGAACGACAACACCTCGGCACTCGTATAGAGAAACTCCGTAGCCACCCAAGTAGCCACCAGCAGTGTATATGACAGAGCCTTCGATGCGCGCTTCGACACATAGTGGAAGAGCATAAAGGCCGTAAGATTCCAGAATGTTGAGAATATTGTTGCCGTGATGGGGCCTATCGGCGTAGCAATCCACACCCACCATATAGTAGCGGCATTCCACAGCACAAATGTAAGCGCAGCCCATCCTGCCATACGCCAGAAATCGCGCGCCGACGAGCCATAATTTGCACTTATCATAAGTAGCGGAACCAAAGCCACCAAAAGAGTCAAACCGCTCAAACCAAGCCATCCAGCCGATAGTAAAGCAACCGAAAAGGCTACTAAAAGAGTCTTCTTACCCATATCATTAAATTTATATCAGTGCAAAGATAATACAGCCAAGGTGAAAAAACAAGAGTGCCTGACCGTAAAAGTCAGGCACTCTGCATATCAAAGTTGCTATTAGGGAAATTACTCCTCTACAACCTCCTCGGCAGGCTGCGCTACGATAACATCGTGCAACTCAACCTTGAACTCCAAAGCCTCGTTAGGGGCGATGCTACCACCAGCACCCTGACGACCATAACCCAACTCTGCGGGAATCCACAAAGTGATCTGGCCACCCTTACCTACCAACTGAAGACCCTCGGTCCAACCACGGATAACGCGGTTCAAGGGGAACTCGATAGGCTCGCCACGCTCGTAAGAAGAGTCGAATACAAAACCGTCAGAGAGCTTACCCTCGTAGTCAACCTTTACTGTATCCTCAGCCTTGGGCATAACGTTTACGTCACCCTCGCGGTCGATGCGATACAACAAACCGCTCTCGGTCTTCTTTACACCGCTCTGCTTCTCGATCTTTGCCAACCAAGCAGCTGACTTCTCCTTGTTCTGCTCGGGGAGAATCTGAGTGTAGTAACGACGCATATAGTCCTGTGCATACTGGAAAGCCATAGCTGCATCCTCCGCTGCACCTGCCTTCATACCCTCACCAATCCAGTAAGTCTGCAAAGGCATACGAGACTGACGAACGTTGAAACCGAAATCGTAACCATAAGCATAAGAGATTGACTTACGCTCCTCGTTGTTCTCAAAAACGTCAACATCCTTGGGGTTGAAGGTAGCTGTTGAATCCTCAGCCTTAACAGTGAGCTCTATCTCGCGCAAACGATCCTGACGTGTGTGCATAAAGAACTCCTCCAAAGTTGCATAAACCTCCTGATGCTTGGGATCCTCCTTAACATCAATAGCAACCTGCAAGCCATCCTCGGCACCCTTCAACACCTCTTCCCAATCCAAACGAACATCGGGCATGTTGTAAGTTGTACCGTAGCTAACCGAGAAACCCACTGCGTGAGAGAGTGAGTCCATCTTTGACTTGCTACCCTTTGTTACATACTGCGAACCGCTACCGCCGCACGCTACCATCATCATAGCCGATGCCATAACGACAGCTACATAAATAATCTTTTTCATCTTTTTGTTTTTGTTTTATTTAACTTTATGTGTAGTTACATTTCAAATTCCGACACCCGGGAACAACTATCGACGCTTCTTAATGTCGATAACACTCACCTCGTATCGCAACATCTCGTTGGGTTTAATACCCTTCTGCTCGTCACCCTCGGGGCCAAAAGCCTTCGCCGAAGGGATCCAAAGGGTAATTTTACCACCCTCACCTACCAGCTTAACGCCCTCCTTAAGGCCCGGCACCAGATTGCGCAATGCCATACGAACCGTATCCTCTCGCTCTGCAACCGGATCGACCTCCTCGCCCGACATACGCGAAGCGGTATAGATAAGCGACACTGTATCGCGGTCGCTGACAGCCGTAGTATTCATATCGCCCAGCTCGGTAACCTTATATGTAAGGCCTGATCTGGTACGCTGCACATCCTTATCCGAAGCCTCCAGATCCGAGAGATATTGCTCCTCGTAATTACGCACACGCTCATAGACTCCATAATTCATATAAGCCAAAAAGAATGTACGCGCCTCGTCGGCTCCAATTCGCTCACTGCTATTCAGCGCATCGTTAATACCTTTAACGACGACCTCGCGACGCAACGTAGAGTCCATCTCAAGCAGATTATAACCGACATTCATACCTACGATATACGACAAAGAGTCAATCTCGTCGGCCAATGTCACGTTACCTGACTTTTGCTCGCCACCGCAAGCAATAATCATCGCAGCGCAAACGACACCCAATGCGGTAATAATATGCTTTTTCCCTATCATAATTCAACTCTATAATGCAAACCTACAGCCGAAACCTAAGGTTTTCATAACCAAACTATCGCGCAAAGATACAAAAATTTCATTTTTTCACTATATTTGATACGTAAAAACAATAGAAAAAGAAGATGAAAGCCGTAATTGACAGCGCAATACCCTATATTCGAGGTATTTTAGAGCCTTTTGCCGAGGTCGTATATCGTTCGGGCAGCGAATTTTCGCCAGCCGACGTCATCGATGCCGACCTACTGATAATCCGCACTCGCACTCGTTGCGACAAAAATTTACTGGAAGGCTCTCGAGTGAAAATGATTGCTACGGCGACTATCGGTTTCGACCATATCGATCTCGACTATTGTGCCGCCCACGACATTGAGGTCGTAACGGCCGCAGGATGCAATGCCGCAGGTGTACTACAATGGGTGGCGGCCACGTTAGCAATGCTATCGGCCGACGAAGGTTGGCAACCGAAAGATAAGACTTTGGGTATTATAGGCGTAGGAAACGTAGGCTCGCTTGTCGAGCAATATGCCCGCGCGTGGGGATTTCGCGTTTTGCGTTGCGACCCGCCACGCCAGCAGCGCGAGGGCGGCGATTTTCTATCGTTGGAGGAGGTTGCCAGGCAGTCTGACATCATCACTTTCCACACGCCACTCGACCCGACGACGTTTCATCTGATTGACGAACGTTTAATCTCGCTTATACGCCCCGATGCAACCATCATAAATGCATCGCGCGGCGAGGTTGCTTCGACCGAGGCACTGCTCCACGCTCCGCAACGACTCTGCATAGATGTCTGGGAGCGAGAGCCTGCAATAAGCCGTGAATTGCTCGCCAAAGCATTTATCGCCACACCCCACATCGCCGGCTACTCGGCACAGGGCAAGGCAAATGCCACTTCGATGGTGGTAGCTGCCGCGGCGCGACACTTCTCTCTCCCGCTCGATGGGTGGTATCCACCCGAGGTAACGCCCGCCCAGCGACAAGATATTGAGTGGGAGCAGATGTGTGCTACGATTACTCAATATTGTGACCTGAAGGCCGAGACGCTTGCTCTGCGCCAAGAGCCCGAGAAGTTTGAATCCTTACGCAACAACTACCACTACCGCGAGGAGTATTTTTAAGAGTTGTTAATATAGACAAAGTGGGCTGCTATCGTTTACGATGCAGCCCATTTCTATTCAATCTCCTTACCCAGCAAATATTACTTCGGCTCGGCAGGGGTTGCAAATTGTAGTGACAAGCGTGATGACTTGTCGCCATTAACCGACAAAAATTCAATACAATAGTAGGTTGCAGGAGTAAGATTCTCCACTGTGTAAGTGCCTTCACAATTTACCTCAACACTCTCGCCTCGTTCTATTATCGCCTGCTCATCAATCGCCTCATCAGCCTCTACGACAAGCACATAGCACGCAGTTGCATTCGCTGAGCTATACGAAATGCACAGCGAATTATATGTAAGTGCCGTAAGGGTAAATGAGTTTGTCGGCACAACAGCCTCCTGCCCGTCGTTCGGTTTCTGCTCATCATCGGGCTTCTGCTCATCATCGGGTCGTTGTGGAACATCCGGCTCCTCATTTTGGCCGGGATATACGCTATCCTCAGAACAAGCCGGAAGGCTCAAAGATACTGCCATTACCACCGAAAGCAATATCGCAATTTTAACAAAACTTTTCTTCATCTCACTACTTCACACCATTAATACTCATTGCAGAGCAGATACTGCGCCGGTTCGTCCTCGTCGATACTCGGGTAGCGGCCCTGCTCCTCCAAGAAACGGTTGTCGTTAGCATCGTCATTTACGGTCGATACCTCGCCAATCATACTCGGACCATTCTCCGACCAGAACTGATGGTACATATAAGGCTCGAAGCTGATGCTCTGACCCGGATACAGACGCAACACCTCTCCCGCAGGAACGACAGTCGTAACGCCATCTACCTGCACGCTGCAAGGCTCGTCGGTAGGTTGCTCGTTCTGGTCAGCCTTCCACAACTTCACGCAGAATACACCGCCGCCACGATGGATAATATCCTCCATCTTGCGCCAATGGAAGTGCGTAGGAGTAATCTGATTATCACGCACAAACATAATCTTCTCGCAGTAGGTCTTCTTGTCGTACTTCACATTACCGTTGCGGATAGTCACGAGCGTAAGGCCCACCTTATCGAACTCGCCACTTGCAAAATCAGTCACATCCCAGCCAAGGCCATTGCGGCGAATCTCGTCGCACTCTGCGCCCTTTGTAGCCCACTCGGCTGGCGACCAATCAACCCATACGGGCAGATGGAACTGATGCTCGGCAAAAAACTTTTTAGCCTCGTTTATGTAACGATTAATCTCACTTCTTTTCATAATATTGTAGTTTTAGTGTTCATTCAAAAATTTTTCTATCTCGGCAATTGTTGGCGCGCCATCGGTTGCCGTAGGATTAAAAAGGTTGAATCGTGCCGCAGCATTTGCAACGCGCAGTGACTTGCTGAGTGGCAACTCCTCGTGCAGCGCATACAACATAGCAGCACAGAAGGCATCGCCGGCACCCACCGACGACACAATATCCTTTGGCTCTACGCGGAACGAGGGCTCATAACACTCCTCGCCAGCCTTATTCAGCGCGAAACCACCCTCGGGGAAGTGAATAGCCACGGCCTCACCAACTCCTTTATCCATAAGGAAGCGAGCCGCCGCCTTAACCTCGTCGAGCAGGATATTTTCCTCCGTATCACGCAGATTACGACCCACACAGGCTCCCGCCTCAACCTCATTTACGATGAAGTAGTCCATATAGGGCAAGCAGGGCAGAATAACCTCGCGGAAGCGGTCGCCCTCCTCCGACACAACATCGACCGAGGTCTTATAGCCGCGTTTCTGCAAGCCGTCAAGCACGCGCGCAGCCACAATGCCATACTCCTCGTCCTTTGCGTCCATTCTGTCGAGCAAGAGCAGATAACCCAAATGGAAAATCTTTGCCTCGGCCTTGATTTTCTCCACATGCTCGGGGCCGAACTCGGCATTCGCTCCGCGATGGTGGAAGAAGGTGCGCGTACCGTTGCTCATATCCGCCATAACATCGGTATAAGATGTAGCGGCATCCACGCGACACATACCCTCGGCGTTGATTCCCAACTTCTCGCAAGTCGAGAAAATCTCATCGCCCAAGGCATCGTGGCCGACACATCCTCCTGCATACAAAGGTATGCCCGTCTGCATACGAGCCAAATCGGCCAACACATTATGCGCGCAGCCACCAAAGCCCTGATCTATCTTCTCGATGGTAACCAAATTACCCACCGCCGGATAGTGAGCGATAAACTTTATGGTATCCGACAACCAGTTGCCGGCAGAAACGATTCCTCTTCTCATACTCCTTGACTTTATACGCGGTTATTACTCTCGAAGAGCAGGATATGATCCTTCACTACCTCCTTCGAAGCCTCGCGAATCACGCCCTTCATTGTTATATAGTCGGGTTTTGCCGCCTCGCGCAGATACTGTTGTACTCGCTCGGTAATACCCACCTGAATTGCCGTAGCGACATTGATTTTACATATTCCGTTATGGATACAAGACTTGAAATCCTCCTCGCTCGTACCGCTACCGCCATGCAGCACCAATGGCAAGCAGTTACGCTCGTGAATCTCCACCAAACGGTCGATATTCAATTTAGGCGTAGCGACATAGCGACCATGCTGATTGCCGATAGCCACCGCCAGCGCATCAACGCCCGTAAGCTCGATAAAGCGTGCCGACTCCTCGACATCGGTAAAGACATCCACCTTATCGTCATCGACACCCACATCGCCGACCTTACCCAATTCGGCCTCGACATCGACCCCCATAGCCTTTGCCATGCGGGTAACTTCGCGAGTGATGCGTACATTCTCCTCAAAGGGCAACGATGCGCCGTCGAACATCACCGAGCCAAAGCCCAGACGAATAGCCTCGGCACAGGTCTCGAAGCTCTGTCCGTGGTCCAAATGCACCACAACGGGCACCGACGCCTTGCGAGCAGCCTCCAGATAGAGCGGAGCCATAAGATTCATCGGAGCGCAAGGGAACTGCACCTCGGCAAGTTGAATAATAATTGGAGAACGCAACTCCTCGGCAGCGGCAATAGCTCCCTCGACATTCTCCAAACTCAAGCAATTAAATGCACCAACAGCATAACGGCCACTATCGGCCGCCTGCAACATCTCCTTAAACGATACTATCATAACTTTTCGATTTTATTTCAAAACACACTCCACGCTCATTCGACATTTGCCACCAGCGTAGCCTAACAAAGTTATCGAAATATTTTCTTTTTGCCGATAATTTCCAACCGTTTTTTTACTCCAAAACTTCAGAAAAAACATTTTTGACACCATTTCTATCATTACAAATAGTTATCTTTGTCGGACAAAACAAAATAGCATGAAATTTTTATTCGCAATATTGATGATACTAACACTTTGCAACTCGGGCTGCAACAACCCCTTCACCGCAGCCGAACGAAAAATTATCGGCACGGGCAACGATATGATGCGCGTCACGACAATCGACAATGAGGCCGACTCGACACTTTTGCGTCGGACATCGCGCCCATTGAGAAAAAAAGACATCCTCTCCGAGGAGTTCACTACGCTCTGCCGACGTATGCTCTCGACGGTGCAGAATCCTGAAAACGAAGGTGTTGGAATTGCCGCCCCGCAGGTAGGTATTCTGCGCAGAGTGGTTGCCGTACAGCGATTCGACAAACCGGGCGAGCCGTTTGAATTTTACGTCAATCCCAAGATTGTAGAGTATGGCGAAGAGATGGAGTATAGTGGCGAGGGTTGTCTTTCGGTTCCCGAGCAGAGTGGTGATGTATTGCGCTCACAATCTATCAAAATAGAGTATCGCGACAGCAATTTCGACCTCCGCACCGAAGCTATCGAGGGATTCACTGCCATAATATTCCAGCACGAGATTGACCACCTGGATGGTATTCTCTTCATCGACCGAATGGATGACGACAAGGAAGAGTATTTCGAGGAGTAGCTACCGAGGTCGTTGCAGCGGAAACGACAACACATTGGCATTTTGCGACTTCTCGGCCGGATATGGCGAGTAGGGCGAGGCTTGCCCTGTCGAGAAGGTTATACCCCACACCGTTACCGAACGGCGATAGACACTCCAATAAGGGATTGTGTAGTCGAAAACTATTCGCGGAGGAAGCTCTTTATGCGGCATCGCACTAACGCTAAAATCGTTGCGCGGATGAATAGGCAGCATAAGCATAAACGATGTATCATACAGCCTCCCATCGGATGGCAATAGCGGCAGCGAGTCAATCTCCAGCCACAACGTATCGCCCGAGAGCCAGCGACGCGGCTCCTGTGCCACAACCCGTGCCGTATCGCGCCACAGAGTTTGCACAACGGTCACCAATGACAAAAATATTATTACACTTGCTAAAAATCTGAATTTCACTTCTCTACGATTAAAACACCTCTTGCAAAATCTTTACCGACTGCACGGAGTTAATCGTATCGAGATGATAACCATAATAGGCCAAAAGCGACTGCAAAAAATCGACTCGTTGGCTGCGATTCAGACCTATCTCACCCAAATAACGCACATCACACTCCAGCATATCGCGGAGAATGAGTGCATTTTCTTGCGACATTCGATGTTCGCGCAGAGGCATCTGCTCGCAAAACAGACCTTCGGCAATATCGAACCAAGCATCGGGCATATAGGCATTACCGGGCGAAAAACCCAAAAATCGGCACAGATGCGAGAGAAACCATAGATGGAAATTTGCCACCCCCTCATCGGCCTCGTCCAACGCCTCGACCGAGCCCCACACAAAATCGAACAGCAGGTCATTAGCCTCACTCTCCTTTACAAGGCGATGCAAAACCTCTGCCATAAAGAGTGCCATAGTAGATTTTTTCACATCGAAAGGAATCGAGCGCAGGACTATTCCGCTATGCACCTCACCAAAGCGGTGCATCTGCATCTTGGGCGACTCCAAGCCCTCGAACTCTACTGCAAACATAGGTTGAAACAGAGCCTGACGTGAGCCGCCTGCGCGACGCGAGCCGAGCCCCTGCACCATATAGCTCTGACGGCCGTGTGACGACGTAAGCAACTGCACGACAAGTCCTTTTTCGCCATATTTGACGGTATTGAGCACTATGCCGCGTGCCGTATATCTTCGCATCGTCGTTCCTGCCATAAACCACTTATTTTAAGCGGGATCTTCCCAATCGCCACCCTCTTTTATCAACGCTATAAGATGCTCGATAGCCTCCTCCTGCGGGATGTTTCGCTCGACAATTTGGCGACCTTTATAGAGTGTTATGCGGCCGGGAGCAGCTCCTACATAGCCATAATCGGCATCGGCCATCTCGCCCGGGCCATTGACTATACAGCCCATAATGCCAATCTTCAGATTTTTCAGATGCGACGTGCGGCTCTTAATGTCGGCCAATGTCTTCTCTATATCATATAGTGTGCGGCCGCAACTCGGGCAAGCAATATACTCGGTATGTGAGAATCGCACGCGTGCCGCCTGCAGAATCATAAGTTCAATCTCGCGCTGCATCTTTTCGTCCAAAGCAGGTGCATCTACCCACACGCCTTCAGCCAAGCCATCCAGCAACAACACACCCAAATCGGCTGCCGCCTTAACAGCAACCACCTCGGCATCGGCATCGTCGTAGCGACGTTTTACGACCACAGGTCGCTTATCCTCCATATCGAGAATCGCAGCGCGCAACTCTGCCGACGGATTTTTGCTCACAGCCTCAACGACGCAAAAAGCATCGGTAATCTCGTCGTGCGCCACAGGCATCTGCACAGCCGAACGACGTACAAACTCCGTAGGATGGTATCTCTCGGGATGCGCCACCTCGAACTCGCCCTCCCGCTCGGCAAAATAGTCAACCAGCATCTGCGCCACAGGCACTTCATTTTCGGGTGCTTCGGTAAGCGACACACGAATCGTATCGCCAATGCCGTCAGCCAGCAATGCACCTATACCTACGGCACTCTTTATTCGGCCCTCAATGCCATTACCGGCCTCGGTAACGCCCAGATGCACGGGATAGGTCATACCCTCCTTCGCCATAGCCTCCACCAAAAGACGATAGGCCTGCACCATAACGCGCGTATTGCTCGACTTCATCGACACCACTACCTGATCGAACTGCTCACGACGGCACACCTCAAGGAACTCCATTGCCGAGGCAACCATTCCCTGCGGAGTATCGCCCCACTCATCGAAAACACGCTTTGCCAACGAACCGTGATTCACGCCAATACGCAACGCGACACCTCGCTCGCGGCACTGCGCAATAAGAGCCTCCAGCTCGCCATTCGACGTACGATAGTTTCCCGGGTTGATACGCACCTTATCGACATATCGCGCGGCGATTGATGCCACCTCCGGAACAAAGTGAATATCGGCAACTATTGCTGTTGAGTATCCATCCTTGCGTACCTCGCGCATAATATTTTCAAGATTCTCGCCCTCCTTACGGCCCTGTGCCGTAAGACGCACGATACCCGCTCCTGCATCGGCAATGCGCTTAATCTGCTCGACACTTGCCGCAGTATCGGCCGTAGGGGTATTTGTCATCGACTGCACGGCAATAGGATACGCCGAGCCAATCTTCACATCGCCGATTCTCACCTCGTGAGCCTCTCGACGGCTATATTTTGTTAAATTCATCTATACAATCTTTTCCGCGCCATTAATTACATTCTCGACACCTCGTCCAATGCCTTACGAGCCTCGACTACAATTTCATGCCAAGGTTGAGTATGATCCTGCGAATTGGTTGTACAGATACGCTCCAACACAGCCTCAATGGCCGATGTATCAACGCCCTCACGACGCAACGCACGCACCTTCTCGGCAACCTCAATACCCTCGATAAGCATCTCGAAGCGAACCGACGAACGCGCATAGGGATATACCAAGAATGTATCGCCGCCCATCCAATTACCATAGCGCGAATCAAGGTGCGGATTCTCGGGCCAAGAGTTATATGCCCAACGCAACATACCGTCGTAATCGGTAGCTACGCCATACCAGCCGAGCAACTCCGACTCAAAAGGCTCAGAGTTGGTAAAGGTATTGGGGTATGACGGCACACAACAGATGTAGAACGTCGTATTATGGCCCTTCTCGCGGCGCATAACAATATCGGCGTGATCGGCAGGATGGTGGATTGCCACGCACACGTCACGCATCATTGTATAACGCTTATAAGACTTATGATTGTCGGCCAGCGCGAAGTTCAGCTCGGGTGCTGCCTGCTCGAGCAACTCGGCAGCAGCATCCATTGCCTTCGGCGAACGCTCGTCCATTGCGATGTTGGTAATCGACAACCAGCCCTTCTCGCGCAAGTGGCTTGTAAAGTCCTTAAGGAAGGGAGTCCAAATCTCCTTGAAAATCTTCGTACCGGGATCGGCCTTGACTGTAATGGTTTCGCCCTTTGCCTCGTCCCAATACTCCAGCTCGTTATTCCACGGCACCATCGAGTAGCAGTTTATCATCTTGTTGATACCCAAGCCGAGCATCATCTCTACCCAACGGTCAAACACCTTATAGTCGTAACGCCACTCACCATCCTTACCCAGTGTCCAAAGAATCATACTCTCATAACCATCGTAGCATTGATGATTCCACGGATCCTTGTTCAACGTTGCCGTAATAACCTTCTGGCCGGCATTGGCCAAGAGCTGCATAACGGGGCGCATAGCCTCGAAATGTTCATCACTCCACATCTCAAGTCCCTGCGCACGCGCAACTGCCGAGGGGTGCTGCCACAAATCGAGGTGGTAGCTCCACTCCGCAACCGGTGCAAGCGTATGATCGACAACCTCCAACTCAAATGGAAGTTTCAGCTTGCCGCAACCCTGATGGCTGATAGTGATTTTGCCACTATACACGCCCGCTTTAGCATCCTGCGGGATATTAAATGTCACCCACACGGGACGTGTCGAACACGGTGCCATATCGAAACGCGCCAAAGAGTCCAGCATATCGGCAGCCGAGAAAGTGTTGCCACTCTTCTTGTATGAGAATGTCTGCTCGTCGGTAATGGTATAACGCACAAAACGTGTCTGCACAATCGAGCCGGGGAGTTTTGCATCGGCCGATTTCAGATCGCTCACCTTGCACTCCACGCCATCTGCGCCCTCTGCACTCCACAACATTATCTGCGCCGAGGCCCGCTCACCGCGCCAGCAGGTGAGTTTCATATTTTGCGAAATCTCGCGCTCGGGCACTTCATCGCGCACATAGCGCAAATCCTTATCGCTCCATCCGCCATAAAGGCCCCTGCCGAGGCTCCCCCACGCTTCATATACCTCCTCCGAACGGGTCTGCTCCAATGCCAACTCCTCGAAGGTCTCAACCCTTTGATAATCACCACTACAACCGACCGCGAAAATTGCCGCAGCCATAAAAGCCAAAACACTCTTCATAATATCAAGTTTTACTGATTAATCGCATTACTATATAATCATACAAATATAAGCAAAACTTTCCACATATTCCATCTCGTGGGCCGAAATATCGCAAGAAAAGGGAATGGGAGCAACGCAAATTTTGATTTTTCGATTTTGAGGAGTATATTTGTAATATGGGAAATTATCTTGACAACAGCGTAAAGTATGTTCCGGGCGTGGGTGAGGTGCGTGCCAAACTTCTTGAGAAGGAGTTGGGCATAATCACCATCGGCGACCTGCTGCGCCACTACCCTTTCCGCTATGTTGACCGCACCAAGATTTACCCCATTGCCTCGGTTAACGAAAATATGGAGTCGGCACTCGTTCAGATTCGCGCCCGCGTAACGGGAGTAGCCTATTCGGGGACGGGCCGCGCGCAACGCTTCTCGGCATTTGTATCCGACATGAGCGGATCGGCCGAGCTGACGTGGTTTCGAGGTATAAAGTGGATTGAAAAGAGCATCGAAGTCGGTCGCGAATATATCATCTTTGGCCGCCCGACATTCTATCGCGGCGAGTTGCAGATGGCGCATCCCGAGTTGGAGTTGGTCGAGAAGGCCCTCAACCGCCCGCAGCATAGTGCCTTGCAGGGTATTTATCCCTCGACCGAGAAGATTGCATCGACATTTGGCGCAAAGGGGTTTTTCAAGCTGATTACCAACGCTTGGGCCATTGCAAAAGAGCATATTACGGAGGTTCTACCCGAAAATCTGCGTCACCACTACTCGCTCATGTCGCTTTCGGAGGCCCTCTTCAACATACACTTTCCGCAATCGGCCGAGAAGCAGAAGCAGGCCGAGCGACGCCTTAAATTCGACGAATTGCTGGGCGTTCAGCTCTCGATTCAGGCATCGCGTAGCGACCGTCTTTCGAAGAACAACGGTTTTCTTTTCCCTCGCGTGGGAGAGTTGTTCAACACCTTTTTCAACGAGAAAATTCCCTTCGCTCTGACCTCGGCACAAAAGCGCGTAATAAAGGAGATTCGCCAAGATACCGTCTCGGGTTATCAGATGAATCGTCTGTTGCAGGGCGATGTAGGTAGTGGCAAGACGATGGTTGCTCTTATGTCGATGCTGCTGGCAGTTGACAACGGTTTTCAGGCCTGCATGATGGCTCCGACCGAGATACTTGCACGCCAGCATTTTGCTACCATATCGCGCCAAACAGCGGGTATGAACTTGCGCGTGGCAATCCTTACCGGCTCATCGAAAACAGCCGAGCGACGACACGCCCTGGAGGGCATTGCATCGGGCGAAATCGATATTCTGATAGGCACTCACGCGCTGATTGAGGATAACGTACGCTTTGCCAACTTGGGCTACGTTGTTATCGACGAGCAGCATCGCTTTGGCGTTGAGCAACGCGCAAGACTGTGGACAAAAAACCAGCAGCCGCCACATATCCTCGTTATGACCGCCACACCCATTCCGCGAACATTGGCAATGACGCTTTATGGCGATTTGGACGTTTCGGTTATTGACGAGCTTCCGCCCGGCCGCCAGCCGATTCGCACCTACCACTACTACGATTCGGCCCGCCTGAAACTCTGGGGATTCCTCCGCAAACAGATTGCCGAGGGGCGGCAGGTATATGTCGTATATCCGTTAATCAAGGAGTCGGAGACGATGGATTACAAAGATTTGGAGGATGGATTCGAATCCATAGTGCGCGATTTTCCCCTGCCCGACTACCGCGTAACGGTTTGTCACGGCAAGATGAAACCGCAGGACAAGGAGGAGTCTATGCGCCAATTCAAGGATCACGAGGCCGATATTCTGGTTGCGACGTCGGTTATCGAGGTTGGAGTCGATGTACCCAACGCGACGGTTATGGTTATCGAGTCAGCCGAACGCTTCGGTCTGTCGCAACTCCATCAGTTGCGCGGTGCTGGCGATATAAACGG
>JAGBIR010000067.1 GCA_017934845.1 Alistipes sp.
CTTCTATATCCCCTCGTTCTCCAACGAGGTGCATTATGAGTGCGAGTTGGTTGTTCGCATCACACGCCTTGCGAAGTGCATCGACGAGAAGTTCGCTTCGCGTTGCTACGAGGAGGTGGGCCTCGGCATCGACTTTACGGCACGCGATATCCAGCGTGAGGCTATCGCAAAGGGCCTTCCGTGGGAGATAGCGAAGGGCTTTGACCACTCGGCAGCACTGTCAAACGAGTTTATTCCGCTCTCTGAATTGGGTGGCGATGTGCAGAATCTGCGTTTCGAGATGGAACTCAACGGCGAGGTGCGCCAGCAGGGCTTTACGGGCGATATGCTCTTTACGGTCGATAAGATTATCAGCCACATTTCGCGTTATATGACCCTCCGCATTGGCGACCTTATCTATACGGGTACGCCTGTCGGTGTCGACGAGGTCAAGGCGGGCGACAATATCAAGGCTCGCATGGGTGGTAAAACTTTGTTGGACTTTGATATTATGTAACTATGTTACTGCACGATAGATTAAAAGATTTTCGACTGATTCTTGCATCGCAGTCGCCACGCCGCCAGCAGTTGCTCTCGGATGCGGGACTACGATACGAACTTGCCCCGCGCTTTGAGTGCGACGAGGTCTTTCCCGATGATATGGCGGCCGATGATGTTGCCGGCTATCTGTCGCGCCTGAAATCGGAGGCCTACCCTGCGGAGCTGGGCGAGGGTGATATTTTGCTTACTGCCGATACCGTCGTGGTTGTCGATAGCGATATTTTAGGCAAGCCCTCTTCGCGCGAAGAGGCTGTGGCGATGATCAGGCGTATGTCGGGCCGCGAGCATAAGGTTATTACGGGCGTTACGCTGCGAAGTAGGACGGCTGCGAAGACCTTTTCGGTCTGCTCCGATGTGGTGTTCCGCGCGCTCTCCGACGAGGAGATAGCCTACTATGTCGATAATTATCGCCCGATGGATAAGGCGGGCGCGTATGGTATTCAGGAGTGGATAGGCTATGTCGGCATCGAGCGCATCAACGGCTCGTTCTATAATGTTATGGGACTGCCCGTGCAGCGGGTATATGTCGAGTTGAGCGAGTTCTTGGGGTAAAAATCCGTCTTGCCAAGGCTCTTTTGGCATCTGCCTCGTCCTAAAATTATTTATAAAAATGATGCTCCATTTTTTATAAATAATCAAATCGTCATGCCACAATTTACATACGCAGAGCATTGCAGGTAAGTATTGCGGTATATATGTAAATTGAATGGCATCTACCTTTGGAAAATACAACCTCGCAAGTACGAACTTGGCAATAATGCTATTTATTTCAATGACAAAAAACAGAGCAAAGAATTTCTTTGCTCTGTTTCTGTAATATAAAATTTTGAATTTCCGCTGCCTATTTCTTATCAATCTCATTCAGCGCAAAGGCGTAGGCTCCGAGTGAGATGGCGGTGCTGGCACCAATCTTCGAGAACATCACGCCGACGCGCTTCTGCGGGTCGTAGCTAACCTCCTTGTCTGTGCCATAAACCTTGATTGTACGCTGCTCGCCACGAGCAAAGGCTGCGAACTCCTCGTCGTTGTCCAAGTCGTAAACCTTCATCTGCACGCGGTTCAAAGTATCGCCCCCCAGAGTCTTAATCTGTGAGCGCATCTCCTCCAAAATCGCGGGCTTCAAATACTTGCCTGCCGCAGTGATACCGCCACCAATAACAATCAATCCGTCGGTAATCGTAACGGCCGTAGCCATAGCGTCGCCGGCAACCTCGCCCATCGTAGCAAAAGCCTTTGCGGCAGCCTCCTTATCGCCCTCGCGCTTACCCTCGGCGATGTCGTAGATGTCCTTTGGCTCAAGCGATGGGTCGTCGATACCCGACAACTCCTTGTAAACGCGCTTTACTGCACGAACGGCAACACCCTCCTCGACCATAACATCGGGGTAGTGCTTATGGCGCAAGCAGAAGGTCTCGACGCACGAGTTATCGCCCAAGTTGAGCTCTCCGTTTCTCACAAAGCCCATACCGAAGCCGGTGCCGAAGGTGTACCCCAACAAGTTCTTATACTGCTTGTTGCTGCCGGCAGCCTTCAACTTTTCGTTCACCTCGGGCAGTGCTCCAGCCAACGCCTCGCCATAGGCGTATAGGTCGGCGTCGTTGTTGATATATACGGGGATGCCGAACTTCTCTGCAAGGAAGGGGCCTAATGCCACGCCATCGCGGAACGATGGGAAGTTGGGCAGATAGCCGCCAATAATGCCGTTGGGGTAGTCTGCAGGACCAGGGAATGCAAAGCTGATAGCCACGGGTTTTTCGTCAAGTTTGGCAATAACCTGCTCAAAGCCGTTTACCAATGTAGCCAAGCAACGATCCAAGTCGTCGGCATTCGATGGCATAGTGATAGGCTCAACGATAAATTTGTTGGCACGCATCGCGCCAAATACGAAGTTTGTTCCGCCGGCATCGAGAGTGATGACCGTGCGAGAGTCGTTTCTGTACATAATATTTGAAGTTTTTAGGTTTTTAATTTTAAGGTTACTCTTACAAAGATAATATTTCTTGCTATAAAGTCAATCGGTTTTGGCTATAAGAGTAACATTGCAACAACGCACGAAGTGATTCCTATGGCGTAGCCGACGGCAAGTTGTAGTGGACTCTCCTTGCCCAGATAGAGATGTGTTGTGGCAGTGCATCCCGAAAGGAGAATCGTGGCAAGAAGATATTTCATCAACGACTCAACGCCTATAATGTTGAGAAAAATCAAAAATGTCGTCAATGCACCCAGCGCGGCCAAATGCGCACTCGCACGCTGCCATTTAAGGCTGATGAGCAACAGGAATGTTGCGATAAATCCTGCCAATGCTACCTTATGGAACATCTCGAGAGCCGGACTGCGCATAAAGGTAATTGCGCAGAGCATATAGCAACATGCGCTTGCCAAGAGCGAAGTGATCTCGGCATAGCGTTCTACGATGCGGTATCGTTCGTTGCTGCCGATGAAATGTAGCGCCCAGCGCGTGATGACGGGCAGCACCAGCGAATAGAGGGCCATCACCCACACCAAATAGAGCTTTACGCTTGCGGGAAATAGCGAAAATACCGAGTCTGTTACGAGCAGAATCAGCACCAGATAGATGGGTGTGAGGTAGGGGTGTGTGGCTACCGAAAATATTTTCGCAATTTTTGTAAGCATCACTCTTAAATCTGTTTACGCAGGCGAGCTACGGGTATATCCAGCATTTCGCGATATTTCGCCACCGTGCGGCGCGCTATACAGTAACCCTTCGAGTTGAGAATATTCATCAGCGTCTCGTCGGTCAGCGGGTGGCGTTTATCCTCCTCGTCGATACATTGTTGCAGAATGTTTTTAATCTCGTAGCTCGATACCGCCTCGCCACTCTCGGTCTGCATAGCCTCCGAGAAGAGCGATTTTAGCAGTATGATGCCGAAGTGAGTCTGCACATATTTGCTGTTTACAACGCGCGAAATGGTCGATACGTCCAGTCCCGTGCGGTCGGCTATATCCTTTAGAATCATTGGTCGCAGTTTCGACTTGTCGCCATCGCGGAAGTACTCCTGCTGGAACGAGAGTATCTCCTGCATCGTACGCATAAGCGTATCGTGGCGTTGTTTGATAGCCGAGATAAACCACTTTGCCGAGTCTATCTTGCTCTTAACGAACTGCACCGCCTCCTTGTTCGATTCGCTTATGGTGCCGTCGGCGGCTACCATGTCGCGTATCATATCCATATAGCGGCGATTGATCTTCACCTCGGGGATATTATATGAGTTAAGCGACAGATCGAATTGTCCATCGTGATAGTCGAGCTGAAAATCGGGGATGATGTAGGGTGTGGTATCCATCCCGCCCTCCGAGTAGAGATTCCCGGGTTTGGGCGAAAGGTGTTTGATTTCGTCGATAGCATCACGAAACTCATCCTCGCTCACACCAAGGCGAGAGATGAGTTTTTCGTAATGTTTCTTTACAAACTCCTCGAAATGCGAGGCTATGATTTTGTGCGCCAAGCGTCGTGACGGACTCTCCATACGGCGTTGAGCCATCTGCAGCAATAGGCACTCCTGCAAGTTGCGTGCACCTATACCCGCCGGCTCCAGCTGATGGATTATCGAGAGTATATTCTCAAGTTCCGCCGTTGAGGCTTCGATGCCCAGCGAGAAGGCTATGTCGTCGGAAATAGACTCAAGGTCGCGTCGCAAATAGCCATCCTCGTCAATACTGCCGATAAGGAATTGGGCTATATGGCTCTCGCGTTCCGAGAGGTTGCGGTAACCCAGCTGCTCGGTGAGGTACTCCTGCAACGAGCGACCCTCGGTAATGTTTACGGGGCGTTGCTTATCGTCTTTCGAGAAGTTGTTTATGCGACTCTTGTAGCTCGGAGTGTCATCCTCGCGGATGTAGTCATCGACCGAGATGGTCTGTTCCTGCTCATCGTCCTTACGTTCGTCCTCCTCGAGTACAATATTCTCTTCAATCTCTTGCTTAACGCGCTGTTCGAGCATCATTGCAGGCAGCTCCAGCAACTTTATCATTTGAATCTGTTGCGGAGAGAGCGTCTGCTGCATTTTCTGAATCTGACGTTGTGAAATAGCCATCTAAAAAATAATATGTTGGTTAATACTCCTTCACTTCGACAGTCTCTTCATTCTGGGTGTTTAGCTCGCGTGGCGCGCCTGCCGAGCGTTAGTCGCGCGCAGCTTTAATAGCCGCTACGATAGCCTCCGACCAATACTTGGCCAACTTCTTTGCGCCCTTCTCGTGGGGATGCAGGTAGAATGTACCGGCGTAGCCCGGCTCGGCGATGAGGTACTTCTCGTAGTTCTTGTGGAAGAACTCGAAGCTCTCGGTATCGCCCATATAGATGTCGTCGTTCTCGGCCGCAATCTCCTCCAAAACGGGAGTGTAGCCCATCATACGATTCAATCCATCCAAAAGATATACCGCACCGTTGTAGGTGTTGGGGCTATACCAGATGGGCTGCTGCAAAACGAAGATAGCGCCGGGGCACATCTCGCGAATCTTTGCAATCATAATGAGCAGATTCTTCTTGTAATCCTCATTCTTGACGGGGCAACCTGTGGGGCCCTTCGATGCTGAGTCGTTTGTACCCAGCATAATGGGGAAGACGAACTGTGCATCAGCATTCTCATCCTTCAACTCCGCAACCGACTTCTCAACCAAGGGGAAGTAACGCTTGGCCTCGGGCAACCAATCGAATGTAGTGGCTCCGGCCTTACCTACGTTACGGAAGCTGACCTTGCTGGCGAGGGCCTTGCCAATCATCTCCGAAGCGAATACGGGAGGTGCTGTTTTTGAACGATCCTCGTGCAATACACCCTGAGTGATTGAGTTACCAATGAATACAATGTTGTATGTCTGCTTCTTGCTCTGGGCAACAGCAGAATCTATGCTCATAAAAGCGGCCAAAAGGCATACGGCCAAAATAATCTTTTTCATATAGAACCTTTAAGGTTTAATAATCTGTTGACAACTGAGATTAAAACTCTGCGTTGTTCGGGGTACGTGGGAATGGAATCACGTCGCGGATATTACCCATACCCGTTACAAACAGAAGCAGACGCTCGAAGCCCAAGCCGAAGCCTGAGTGAGGAGCCGAGCCCCAACGACGAGTATCCAGATACCACCAGATATCCTGCTTGTTCATGCCGAGTTCCTCGACGCGTGCAGAAAGTTTGCCATAGTCGGCCTCACGCTCCGAACCACCGATAATCTCGCCGATTTTTGGGAACAGAACATCCATAGCGCGAACGGTCTTGCCATCCTCGTTCTGCTTCATATAGAAGGCCTTAATCTCCTTCGGGTAGTTAATCAGGATAACAGGGCGCTTGAAGTGCTCCTCAACGAGGTAACGCTCATGCTCTGACTGAAGGTCGCAACCCCAATCGCAGGGGAACTCAAACTTGCGGCCCGATGCTTTCAAAATCTCGATACCCTC
>JAGBIR010000007.1 GCA_017934845.1 Alistipes sp.
CCATTTCGATCCACTCCTGCGGATATGCACCCAACGTAAAGGTACTCCAGAACATCAGGAACATCAGGGCCATAAAGATCGGGATTCCCAAATATTTATTAGTGACTATTCGGTCAATTCGCGATGTATGCTTATGCACGCTATTACTGCTCGGAGTATAGGTTTCGGCCAGCGCACCCTCGATAAAACCATATTTCTCGTTCGTAATAGCACTCTCGACATCCTCGTCCAGCGCAGCAATTATGCGGGCTGCACCTCGCACACTTTGACTCTTCCACTCGGTAAAATGCTCGGCCGACCGCAACATTTCCATAACTCCGCTATCCCCCTCAAGCATCTTGATAGCCCAATAACGCGGCGGGAAACACTTTGGCAACTCGTCGGAATGACGCTTTATAATCTTCGACAAGGCACCGATCTCCGACTCTATTGAAGATGAGTAGCTGATATGAATATGGCGAACTTTCGGGTTTTGATTCTCGTAGGTAAGTATAACTTCATCCAACAAAGCATCCAGTCCTCTGTTCTCACGCGCCACAACAGGCACCACCGAGACACCAATCATTCGACCCAACTGCTCATAATCCAATCGCGCGCCATTCTGCTCCAACACGTCGTACATATTCAACGCAACTACCATCTTTGGATTCAGGTCGATAAGTTCGGTCGTAAGATAGAGGTTTCGCTCAAGATTCGATGCCACGACAGCATTGATTACCACATCGGGCAACTGTTCCATCAAGTGGCGCCGTACATACATCTCCTCGGGCGAGTATGGCGATAGTGCATACGTTCCGGGAAGGTCGGTAAGGTTAATCGTATAGCCTTTATATTTAAACGTTCCGCGCTTGGCATCAACCGTTACACCACTATAATTTCCTACATGCTCGTGTCCACCCGATAGGGCGTTAAAAAGAGATGTTTTACCACTATTGGGATTTCCTACCAAAGCAACATTTATCTCACGCAGGCGATGGCTCACCACCTCCTCGACATCCTCATCATTAATCGTAGCAGATACATCCCCCGCAAGGTTTTTCAGCTCGATAGCCTCACCCACAGTCAATACCTCGACCATCGCAGCTTCACTTCGGCGTAACGACACCTCGTAGCCCATAATTCCATACTTTATGGGGTCACGCAATGGGGCATTCAATATAGCCTCCACCTTTTGTCTCGAACGAAGCCCATCTCGAGAATTCGACGACGAAAGCCCCCGTGTCCAAGGACCTTTATCACGACTGCCGATTGGCCTGTTTTTAACTCCGATAATAACATATCTCAATAACTTTTCTCCTAAACCTATTTTTGCAATGCAAAAATATATATTTTTAGCTATATGAGCAATCCCCAAAATGAATAATCACGCAGTAAATTATCACTATTTTATGCGATTGTAAACACACGTCAATCATCATATCTTTGCATTATAAAAAAACAGTTCGCGACCAATGCGCATAGCAGGGGTCAGAAATTGGAGTTTATTTATTTGTTTTTATTTATACCGCGTAAGCTGTATCGGCTCGATGATTTGGGCCAATTTACGCAAAATTGTTCCGAGCGAGGCAGTCCTAAAATTAGCCATAATTGTTTGGATTGTCAAGCACAAAAAAAGGAGGCTTTGAGGCCTCCTTTTATCATATAAAGTGATATGTTAAATAATACCATACAACTCACTCTATTTGATAGATTTAATCAAATATGATTTATTAAACACCAGCCACTTGCGCTCGGCACAATATCCGACCATATTTTCGCCCCTTGACCGAGCCTCCAACCAAGCCTTATGGGCGGATGAATTCTTATAACTTCCCAGCGCAACACCATACTCGGCAAACACCACTTCGCGATTACCAAATTTTACCTGCCGCCCATCCTTTCGAGCATACCCAACTATTCGTGGCAGAGCCTTGACAAAATAGTAATATTCCGACCACTTGTCATCAATCTCGACCTTTTTCGGGCAGAGCCAATTCAGCAAAGCATTTATCTTCGACGAATGAGATCGCTGCACATAGAGCCGCCCGCCCAATTCACGCTCGAAAAAGTCGGGGAACATACGATTCAAACGCTTCACCACAAAGCCCTTGAGTTTTCTATCCTGAAAACGTTTTGATGCCGCACGAACTCGATAATAGAGACCCACCTCGGGCAGTCTATGCACCTTACCGCCATCCTTCAGCATAGCTATCCAGAAGGCCCAATCCTCACGCGCTATAATCGTTTCGCTATAACCGCCCGCACGTTGCCAATCACTACGACGATACATCGATGTAGCACAGACCCTGTTATCCAGCGCCAAATCCTTCAACGTAAAGTCGGGCAGCATCCATTCGCCTTTTCGGAGACCAAAAAATTCGCATCGGCAGCTGACAACCTTAATCTCGCTGTCCGACTCAATTGCCTCTACGGCCGAGCCAATAAATGTCGGAGATATCAAATCATCGGCATCTACGGGCAAAATATATTCGCCACAGCAATGCTCAATAGCATTATTGCGCGCTCGCGACGGGCCAGCATTTTTCTGTTTCAGGAGTTTCACACGGCTATCGCGCGCCATATACTGCTCTACAATCGACACAGTAGCATCTTTCGAGCCATCGTCAACAACCACAACTTCGATATTCTCGTAAGTCGAGGCGAGTACCGAATCAAACGTCTCGGCAATATACAGCTCCATATTATAGGCCGGCACAACAACCGACACCAACGGTTTTTGGAGTGATTTCATCATTCTATCTTCAAAAAATCTATGATTCACAAGCCATAACGGCCAACAAAAAACGTTCGACAAAGGTAATATTTTTCGCCTAATTCGCAACACCCGCAACGCAATAAAATCGCCGTCATCCCATCTTTCTGTTTTTACTGATAAATTGTTAATATCTTATGCCAAAAAAATCTTTTTATTTACAATTAAATAATGTATCTTTGCGCATACGTACAAATACAGAAACTCACACAATAGTGTATTGCAAGTGAAAAGAGCATTGTATAATATTCTCGCCCAGCAAAATCTACAGCTTGGTCATTTCCCGACCGAGAGTCGTTTGACGCGCTCTGCGAGCCTCTCTTTTCTTCAGCACACCCGATTGGTATCGGTTTGGGAAAGCAACTCATTATATGCGCTGTTGTGCCAAAACTTGAATATTGATTTTAAAATTTAGTATAAAAGTGGCCGCTGCAACCTCTGTTGCAACGGCTGCGTTTTTAACATTACAGATTGAACTATGAAAG
>JAGBIR010000068.1 GCA_017934845.1 Alistipes sp.
TCAGACCGTAACAAAACGTGCGCACAACCGTCTTTATCACAAGACTGCTCGTAATGCTGTAAAGGCTTTGCGTAACACTACAGAGAAGGCAGCTGCTGTTGCTGCTCTTCCTAAGGTATGCTCTATGCTCGATAAGTTGGCTAAGCACGGCATTATCCACAAGAATAAGGCCGCTAACTTGAAGAGCTCTTTGGCATTGCACGTAAATGCTTTGGCATAAGCTTTAAGGCTTAAGGGTCTAAACAATAGAGGCTGTCACCATTGTGGCAGCCTTCATTGTTTTTTATCGGTATTGTCTGATGGGCTCTTTTGGCGTCTGGCTCGGTCGTAACGACCGTTTCCTGAAGCATAATGGTGGAAATGTCTGCAACATAATACTCTCTCCTAAGAAGGGGGAGTCCCGTTAGGGGAGGGGGTATGATATTGTTTGAATTCTCAAAATCCTTTTCCGATATACGATCGCAGGGCATCGACATACTCTTCGAAGGCAGCTACACCTTGCTCGGTTATCGAACACGTTGTGCGTGGTTTCTTGCCGTTGAAACCCTTCTCCACCAAGATATATCCCGCCTGTTGCAGCTTGTCGATCTGCACACTTAGGTTGCCCGCCGTTGCTCCAGTCTGCTCACGCAGATAGACAAAGTCGGCACTCTCGACACTTATGAGTATCGACATTATAGCCAGACGCAGCTCCGAGTGCAGAAGGGGATTTAGTTCGCGCAACATCTCCTTATCGTTTTCGTGTTTTGTAATTCAGTATATGCCCCGGCACAACCATCATTACAAAGAATATCGCCGCAAAGATAAGAATTTCTGTGCTAAGATATGCAATGGCAGCCTCCACATTGTTGCTACCCATTATTTCAGCCTTGTAGATGTAGAAGTGGCGCAACGGGAAGATAGCTGACGCTGCCATTGCCAACGCTCCGCACCACTTTGTGCTTTTTTCGCGAAGGATAATGCCCGTTATGAGCGTACCTATACCCATCAACAGCACTATAAGCGAGAATAACGATGCCTTATAGGCTGCGGCAATCAGGTAAACGAAGATTGTCGAGAGGCCCAGCACCCACCACATTGCCGAAATCGTGCGGTCGATATGGTTCTTTGCACCCTTCTCCTGATTGCGTATGGCGAACATCATTGCGGGCCAGCCGAGAATCGGGATTGCAAACCACATCCACGTCCAGCCATAGGGCCATTGTTGTGCCATTACGAAATACTCAAAAATCGATACCGCAACCGTAATGTAGCCCCACACCAAGAATGGAGTACCTGAGTTTTGCGCCAAACGTTTGCGCGAGTCCTTAATCATCGAGGTTATGAGTTCTAAACTCTGCTCCTCAGTAAATTTTGTTTTTTCCATAAATGTATTATAATAAATGTATTAGTTGAGGTGTTCGGGGTGTCTGATGGCCTATTTTGGCGTCTGGCTCGCTGTCAAAATCCTCACATACGCCGAGTATGCTGCGGTTGTGCCAACTTCGACCAGCCTCAAAATAGTCTTACCCCCCCCGTTTTCCTATTGCAAATATAAAGTAGTTTATTTTATAAACCAAATTTTCAACAAAAAAATTCCCAATAAAATCGTGGGGTAAGGGGTTGATGTATAAATACATCAAAAAATCTTAAATAGTATCTTATTCTCCTGTCTGATAGAGTGTGCCGACAATCTTCTCCAGCCAAAGGCGGTCAATCTCGTCGAAGGTGGCAATATGCTCGCTGTCGATATCCAGCACCGCTACAATCTCCTCTTTACACCATACGGGAACGACAATCTCGCTGCGCGATAGCGAACTGCAAGCTATGTGGCCGGGGAACTGCTCTACATCCTCGACAACTACGCTGCGCTGCTCCTTCCACGCCGTACCGCACACACCTCGGCCGTAGGCGATGCGACTGCAAGCCAAAGGGCCTTGAAATGGGCCGAGCAGAAGCTCCTCACCCACAACGCGATAGAATCCTGTCCACCAGAATCCAAACGTCAGGTGAATCATTGCCGCAATGTTTGCCATGTTGGCAATCGTATCCTTTTCACCCTCGACCAATGCCTTGACCTGCTTATATAAAAGTTCGTATCGCTGCTCTTTGCCACCCTCGGCAATCAAAAGATTTTCTGCCATATTCAATAGTATTTACCTCTCAAATATACGAATTATTATCTATTTTTTGTAAATTTGCTAAATGTGAACAAATTAAAACTACATAATATGCAAATTAAAGATCTACAGCCAAGCATCGTATGGGAGCAGTTCGATGCCATTACAAAGATTCCCCGCCCCTCGAAGAAGGAGGGCAAGATAATAGAGTTTTTGATCGATTTTGCCCAACAGCACAACCTCGAGTGGCAGCGCGATGCAATAGGAAATGTCGTTATGCGCAAGCCCGCAACCGCAGGTTACGAGGATCGTCCGACCATCATTTTGCAGTCGCATATGGATATGGTCTGCGAGAAGAATAGCGATGTGGTCTTCGACTTCGACAACGACGCCATCCGCACCAAAATCGATGGCGAGTGGGTTAAGGCCGAGGGTACAACGCTTGGAGCAGACTGCGGTATAGGTATGGCTGCGGCTATGGCGATGCTTATCGACGAGAGTGTTGAGCATGGCCCGCTGGAGGCTCTATTTACCGTCGATGAGGAGACCGGCCTGACGGGTGCTTTCGAGCTTGGCGAAGGTATGCTTACGGGTAAATACCTCGTAAATCTCGACTCGGAGGACGAGGGCGAGATTTTCATCGGTTGCGCGGGAGGCGTTGATACGGTTGCCACATTTAAGTTGACCGAGGAGGCAGCTCCCGAAGGTTACTGCTACTATCGTGTAGATGTAAAGGATTTGTTGGGTGGTCACTCGGGCGACGATATAAATAAGGGACGTGCCAACTCAAACAAACTCATTGCCCGACTGATGCTCTCGGCTCAGGAGCAGTTCGGTGCCCGTGTTGGTCGTATTGAGGGTGGAAACCTGCGCAATGCCATACCTCGCGAGGCCTATGCTGTGGTGGGCGTGCCGGCTGAGAATAGAGCGGCTTTTGAAGAGTTGGTGCATAGCTATACTGCAAATGTCAAGGCTACGTTTGCAGCCACAGAGCCAGATATGAATATTACGTTACACCATGTGGACGGAATCACAGATCTGCTTACGCAAGACTTGCAGAGTCGTCTGCTTACGGCTTTGGTTTGGGTACCAAATGGAGTTATCGATATGTCGCAGGTTATGGAGGGCTTGGTTGAGACCTCTACAAATCTTGCTTCGGTGAAGTTTATTGGTGAGGATATTGTGGTGACAACATCACAGCGTTCATCGGTGGAGAGCAGTAAACTCGCCGTGAAGGAGTCTGTACATGCGTGCTTTGCAAATTCCGGCGCCGATGTTGAACACTCCGACGGCTATCCGGGCTGGGCTCCCAACCCCGATTCGCATCTGTTGCGCGTAACGGTGGAGAGCTACGAGCGATTATTCGGTAAAACGCCCATTGTGCGTGCCGTACATGCGGGCCTTGAGTGTGGACTCTTCCTTGAGAAGTACCCCCATCTCGAGATGGTATCGTTTGGTCCGACAATCCGCGGTGTACACTCGCCCGACGAGCGTCTGGAGATTGCCACGGTCGAGAAGTTTTGGTTGCACTTGAAGGATGTGGTAAAGGCTATATAATTTAAGAATGAGGGTGTTCCGATTTGTCGAACACTCTCATTTTTCATATCTTTGTGTTATGCGTTGGGCCATTTTGACAATATTGCTGGCATTTGCCATCTCCGCCTCGGCACAAGAGACGGTGGATGACTATACGCAATATTGGCTCGATGAGCAGAGTCTGATGCCCGATTACACGCTCACCGATACAATCCTCTTTTATCGCATAGCGCAGGATCAGCGCGACCTGTTTGGCGAGGTTAGCTCCTATGCCTTCTCGTTTGTGGGCTATTCGCGTCGTGGTGTTGATTATAGGAGTCGGAAATACTATCTCGACGGTATCGACGTGCGAACGCCAAATCTGCCTATCCTCCGACGGCTGGGCTTTACTTCGCGCTCGTATGGCGGTTTGCAGCATGGCAATCAGCAGATAAGTGGCGAGGCTGGCGAGGTGGAGTTTTCGATTCTGGATGGCGTGCCGAATAATGGCGCAAACGTTGGTCTGTTCTTCTCGGGCAAGGGTTATCTTGGAGGAGTCAGAGGCTCGGTGAATGCTTCGATGCGGCACGGATGGAGCATGTCGGCATATGTTGCAGCGAGGGGTGGCGATGATCTCTATATTGATGGCCTCTATCGCGATATGGTTGAGGGTGGCTTGCGATTTACCAAGCAGACACTCTTGGGAGATGTGTGGTCGATTGTCGTTGCTGCGTCGGCTGGTAATCGAGGCTTACGAAGTGGCTCAACCGAAGAGGCTTTCGCGCTTATAGGTAACAACCTCTACAATCCACTTTGGGGTCGCCAGCAGGGCGAGGAGCGCAACTCGCGCGTAAGGCGTGAAATGGTGCCATTTGCCGCAGTTACCTACTCGCGAGCTATTGGTTTTAAGTCGAGGATGACCCTCACAGTAGGTGGCGATTATGGTTTACGCCGACTCTCGTCACTCAGCTGGTTTGATGCCTCTACACCGCGCCCCGACAACTATCGCTATATGCCGAGTTACTATGGTAATGAGTTTGTGGCCGAGAGTGTTGCCGATGAGTGGCGTGCGGGTAATGAACGATACACTCAAATCGATTGGGCAGAGCTCTATCGCGTGAATAAGCTGTCGGACGACGGTGCCGTTTATGCCCTCGACGACCGCGTGGAGCGCATTGCGAGAGCCGAGGCCGCCATTAGAATCAATAGCGACCCGCGTAATAATATATCAATTTCGTATGGTCTGCGAGGCCGGTTCAACTCCTCGCGCCATTATCGTCAGATGCGTGATATGCTGGGCGCGAGCTATCTCGTTGACCTCGATTACTATCTGATAGATGACGATAGCTACTCTCATCGCCTGCAAAACGATTTGCGAAATCCCGACCGTCGCGTAACAGAGGGCGACCGCTACTCGTATGACTATGCGTTGGAGGGGTATGAAGTCGAGGCCGACGTGCAGTTTGAGTATTACTTTGCACGATGGCGATTGGATGCCGACCTTGCGGTGGGTAGTGTGGCGATGTGGCGTAAGGGTTACTTCGAGAAGGAGCTATTCCCGTCTAACCGCTCCTATGGCCGATCGGTGGTGTCGCACTTTACGCCCTATACGGTAAAACTCTCGGCTGGTTATAGCTTTGCGATAAACCACTATGTAAATGTGGTGGCGATGGCGGCGGCTCGCGCACCCTATGCTGCAAACATCTACCTTAATCCCGAGTATAATAATAGGCGTGTTGAGCGACCTGTAAGCGAAAAATCGTATGCTCTTGAAGCCAATTATAGCTACTCGTTGCCTGATGTCGATATAGCAGTGTCGGCTTATATCAACTCAACCCACGATGGCCGTCGAACATTCCGCGCCTACGATGATCTCACGCGCGAGTTTTGCGATGTCGATGTGAATGGTATTGCTACCCTGCGATATGGCGTTGAGGCGGCTGCGGAGATAAAGTTGAGCCGTCTGTTTCGTCTCTCGGCAGCCTTTGCAGCGGGCCGTTACCGCTATTTGAAAAATCCTGTTCTGACACACTATGCCGATGCCGACAATTATGTCGTAAGCCGCCGCAGCGAGAGCCTTGTTGATGGATGTACGATTGGTGGCGCACCACAAATTGCTGCCTTTGCGTCGCTCACCTACCTGAACTATCGTGGCTGGGCCGCTTCGTGTAGCGTGCAGGGTGTGGCATCGCGATTTGTCGATCTGTCGTTTGTTAGGCGTACCGAACGTGTGGCACGTCAAGCTGCGGTGTCAAACGAATTGTATGATAGGTTTATGAGCCAATCGCGTCTGAATGATGCCGTTACGGTTGATGCGTCGTTATCACGATGGTTCCGCGTAGGTAAAGGTCGTATTTCGCTAACCTTATCGATAAAGAATCTGCTCGGCAGCCGCGATATAATTTATGATGGCTACGAGCCGTCGCGCATTAGAAATTATTATAGTGGCGAACAGCGCATATATCTGCCGCAGGACGATGTCGTCACCTATGCCTACCCGCGCACGTTCTATGCCGTTGTATCGTGGAAATTCTAATCCTATTTTTGCATAAGCCGTGGCGAATGATTCGCATTTGGAACAGAGTGTATCGGCCTTTACTCTTTAGCTATTTGGCAATTTATGCCAAAACCGTTATCTTTGCACGTTGAAATTTAAAACAGATAATTATGGCAGGGTCTAATTTTGTTGATTATGTAAAGATTTTTGCTCGCTCGGGCCACGGAGGTGCCGGATCGAGTCACTTCCGTCGTGAGAAGTTTGTAGCCTTCGGCGGACCTGATGGCGGTGATGGTGGTAAGGGCGGCAGCATCATCTTGCAGGGTGATAAGCAGTATTGGACTCTGATTCACCTTAAATATCAGCGTCACCAGTTTGCCGAGGATGGCGAGGGTGGCCACGGTGCGCGTTCATCGGGTAAGGATGCTCCCGATATCATTATCCCTGTGCCTCTGGGTACTGTGGCCCGCCGCTTGGTCGAGCAGGAGGATGGCTCTACGACGCTCGAGTACGTTGGCGAGGTTACCGAGCATGGCGAGCAGCTCACGCTGTTGAAGGGCGGCCGCGGAGGCTTGGGAAACTGGCACTTTAAGAGCGCGACCAATCAGGCACCGCGCTATTCGCAGCCCGGCGAGGAGGGTGATGAGGGTGCTTTTATCCTCGAGTTGAAGGTCTTGGCCGACGTTGGTCTGGTGGGCTTCCCCAATGCGGGTAAGAGTACACTCCTGTCGGTTGTGTCGGCCGCTAAACCCAAGATTGCGAATTATGCCTTTACGACGCTTGAGCCTAACTTGGGTATCGTCGCGGTGCGCGACCATAAGTCGTTTGTTATGGCCGATATCCCGGGTATTATCGAGGGCGCACACGAGGGCAAGGGTCTCGGAACACGCTTCTTAAGACATATCGAGCGTAACTCGGTGCTGCTATTTATGGTGCCTGCCGATAGCGATGATATAGCGAAGGATTACGAGATTCTGCTGGGCGAGCTTACACAGTATAACCCCGAGTTGTTGGATAAGGAGCGTCTGCTGGCAATTACAAAGTGCGATATGCTGGACGATGAACTTATCGAGCAGATGCGTGCTCACCTGCCCGAGGGCATACAGTCAATCTTCATCTCGTCAGTCTCTGGCCTTAATATCCAACGCCTGAAGGATATGCTCTGGGAATCTTTGCAGAAGTAGTTTTGCAAGACAATACGATAAATGCTGTTCGACTTCCCCGAACAGCATTTTTTTTGCAATAGACGAATCTATACCATAAAAACAGGTCATCACAACAAAAAAGCGGTCATCTTACGATAACCGCCTGAAAATCAAGTGACTCCGACAGGATTCAAACCTGTAACCGCTTGATCCGTAGTCAAGTACTCTATTCAGTTGAGCTACGGAGCCATTTACTGATTGCGAGTGCAAATGTACGGCGAAATTTTATTTTGTGCAAATATTTTCTTAAAATTTTTTCAATTATTTTTCCTTCTATTGGTCAACTTGCTGGCTCTCAGTCTGTTTGCCGCAAAGGCAATCGCCGAAGATATGTTCCAATTCGTGTCGCAAACTATCGCCAAAAAGGTTGCGTGCCGTAATAGTACCATCGGGAGCAATCAAAAAGTTGGCAGGAATTGACTGCAGGCCATAAATCTCGGCTGCGGGAGTTTGGTCGTTGCCGACATTGTCGTGCAGGTTTGTCCACAGCATATCGTTCTCGACAATAAATTTGCGCCAGCGGTTAACGTCGCTATCGAGCGATATAGAGCATATCTCGAAGCCCTGAAGTGCATATTTCGCATATATCTCGCGCAGCAGCGGAATCTCCGCTCGGCAGGGGGCGCACCATGTTGCCCAGAAGTCTATTAACACCCACTTTCCGTTGCTGCACACCTCGCTGAGTGATACGGGCTCGTCGGATGCGGTTTGCAGTGTAAGGTCGATCAACTTGTTACCCACCTCGGTGCGGGCGTAGATGTCGATGTACTCTGCAAACTGGCGCATAGCCGTGAGTGACTGCATTTGTGGCGAGAATTGCTGGAAGCGCACACGCATATCCTCGGCTGTCATACCGCGAGCCTCTTGGCTAAGGAATAGCTCGACTCCAACCAAATTATCGAGATTGTCGGTGATGGCTGTCGAGAGAATATCGTGATACTTCATTATGAGTGATTCGTAGGCCTCCTCCGATTCGGGATTGCTAAAATCCAGACCGCTAATCTTGCGTGCTACATCCGACAGGCGTTGCATTATGAGGTTGTATTTGTCGTTTATAGGGCCACCCTCGGCGATGTAGCCACCTTGCGGTAGTGGGCGCAGGTAGAGCTGGCTCTCCTCGATAAGCAGTACAGCCAAAGTATTTCCCGTATCGTCGCATACGAAGGCTGTTGTAGGTTCATCGACCTTGCCACGCATACAGAAGCGGTTGTCGGCACCAACCGCGGCCGTAGCCAACGTATCTATCGAAGCATTCTCGACAACGAGATAAACTCGGCTGGCGGCATTTTCAATCAGTAGGCCGTCTATGTCGAATGTCACGCTACGCGAGCAAGCCGCAGTGGCGAGTGCAGCGCAGATGAGTATAATGAGTCGTTTCATAATTTGCAATTCGTTTGCTACAAAGTTACAGATTTTTTTGATGATATTGTGTCATTAATTTCCCAAAAAAAGTGAGGATAATCATTTATCAAAAAACGATGCCCGTGGCGATTTATTATACCGAAGGTGGTGCAAGATTAGAAAAAACTTTATAACTTTACGGCGATATTCTAAAGGGGTGCCTTACTATCAGGCTGAGATTATACCCATTGAACCGGATACGGGTAATGCCGAGACCGGGATAGATGTTACAATCTTACTATATCCCCTTTTCTGTTCTTTTAACTTAAATTAAAAGTGTTATGAAAAGGTTTTTCTTAACGTTGGCTGCTGTGGCTCAAGTGCTTACAGTGGCAAAGGCGGCTGCACAACAGTCGCAGGATTCTTTGTTGACCTATTCGGTCGAAATGGTTGAAGTGGTGGGAGTGCGTGCGCGCAATACCTCGGCCGTAACTCATACCAATATTTCGGAGAGCGAGGTGGCTCGCAATCGTTACGGATTGGATTTTCCGTCGTTACTATCGCTCACGCCTTCGGTTATTGCGACCAACGAGACAGGAATAGGCATAGGTGGTACATCTTTCAGGATGCGTGGTACGGATGCTACGCGATTGAATGTCACGATCAACGGAGTTGCGATGAACAACCCCGATTCTCACTCGATGTATTGGTACGATACGCCCGACTTGATTTCGTCGGTCGGTGACGTGCAGATACAGCGAGGTGCCGGAACCTCTACAAACGGAACGGGAGCCTTTGGTGGCGCGGTGAGTATGACTACTGCAGCCCCGAAGTCGGAGTTTGGAGGCGAGGCAACACTCTCTTACGGCTCATACAATACCCAGAAGCAGGGCATTCAGCTCTCGTCGGGCCTTCTTAACGGCCGATGGGCCTTGGATGCTCGCATGACACACATCGCCTCGGATGGCTACATCGATCGCGGAGCTACCGACTTGGCTTCGTATATGGTGCAAGGAGCTTACTATGGCGACCGAACTGTTGTTAAGTTGCTATCGTTTGGCGGTAAGGCAAAGACCTATCTTACCTATACGGGCGTGACGAAGCAGGAGATGGAGCTCTATGGCCGACGCTACCACACCGAAGGTCAATATGAGAGCGATAGCGGCCCCTATCAGCTGGCCGATGGCACGCACGTTGACTATTACGACGACCATACCGACAACTATCTGCAGCTGAATAACCAACTTGTCGTAAATCATCGCTTGTCGGAGCGTTGGCTGATGAACTTTACGGGATTTTATACCTATGGCTACGGCTTTTATAAGCAATATAAGGCCGACCGCACGCTGGGCGAGTATCTTAATTTGGGTATAACCGATTATGGTATCGAGGCCGATATGATTCGACGCAAGATTATGGAGAATCATACGGGCGGTGCCAACATCGCAATGGCTTATTCGGCCGATAATTTGTCGCTTGTCATGGGTGGCTCGTGGAGCCTCTATGCTTGTCCGCATTGGGGTGAATTGGATTGGGTCGATGGTATGGAGAGCAGTGCTTACGCGGGCCGTTGGTACGATAATGATGTGCGCAAGCAGGATGCAAATCTCTTTGTCAAGGCCGATTGGCGTGTGGCGCAAGGCCTGAATCTGGTGGCCGATATGCAGTATCGTCACGTTTATTACAAGGCGTGGGGCGTGAACGACAATTTCGACTGGAACAGGATGGAGATGCAGCCCGTTGATGTCAACAAGAGCTACAATTTCCTCAATCCTCGCGTGGGTATTAATTACAACTTTGCACGTTATCATCTGCTCTACGCCTCGGCGGCGATTGCTCATAAAGAGCCTACGCGCTCGGATTTTACCGACCGCTATATGTTCTCGTCCGACGATAAGCAGCCCGAAGCCGAGCGATTGTACGATTTCGAGTTGGGTTATAACTTCACGTCGCCTCAGGTTACGTTGGGCATAAACCTATATTATATGCTCTACCGTAATCAGCTGGTGCATACGGGAATGGTGAACGATAGTTCCGACGCCCTGAATGTTAATGTCCCCGACAGTTATCGTTGCGGAGTGGAGTTGACGGCTCTGTGGCGGCCGGCGAAGTGGTTGTCGTTGGGTGGAAATGCTACGTTGAGCGCCAATAAGATCCGCGACTATGTGGATTTGCTATCCGAGAGTCCCACCTATGGTCAGAATCTGGGCGATATGACTATCTCCTATTCGCCGAGTGCTATGGGTCGATGCTTCGTAGGAGTGAATGTGGGTGGTTTTGAGGCTATGCTCAATACTACATTTGTTGGAAAGCAGTATTTTACCAACAACGAGTGCGAGGCCTTGACGCTCGATGCCTATAACTTTACGACGCTCGACTTAAGCTATACGATGCAGAGTGCTGCGGCGCGTAAGGTGCGATTTGGTATTACAATTCACAACCTGTATAATCAAATGTATTGCAGCAGTGGTTATGGTTACTCCTATATGTGGGATGGCGAGCGATATGACGAGGCTTACTACTTCCCGCAAGCTCCGCTGCATGTGTTGGCTAATGTGACGGTAACGTTCTAATCCGTAATTGCAGCGCAAAAAAAGAGCCTATCTGACTTTATGTCGGATAGGCTCTTAATTTTCGGTACAGCGACCGAGGCTTAATTAGCGGATACGCTCCTTGTACTCGCGAGTGCGGCTGTCAACGCGGATCTTGTCACCAGTATTGATGAACAAGGGA
>JAGBIR010000069.1 GCA_017934845.1 Alistipes sp.
AGTGAGGTTCCACCTCTTCCCATTCCGAACAGAGAAGTTAAGCTCACTAACGCCGATGGTACTGCCTATTTAGGTGGGAGAGTAGGTAGCCGCCTCTTCAAAGGAGCAAGCCAATAAGGTTTGCTCCTTTTCTTTTTGCATATAGCACCATATCTTTTGCACAAGACTTAAATTGGCTGTTGGGCTGTACGTATAGTACTATCCCAGCAGCCAATTTTTCGCTTTGTACAAAATCTACGGCACTCTATACAAAAATCAAGAGGAGCAAGTTTTGTGCTATATGCAGAGAGAAATGAGATTAATTTTTGGTTAGGGATTCCGAATGTAGATTATACACATACCTATATTTATATTAAATAAATAACTCGCAACAGTTTTATTCTGCTGCGAGTTTTTTTATATTTTGGATTAGGCTTAGAAATAGTATTTGAATCCTATTGTAGGATTGACACCGAGATTGACCCCAAATGTGCTGGTAGCCTCATAATCGAAAAGCTCAGTATAGCTCATTGACGCTACACTTGCTGTGAATCCGAGTCGTTTAGTGGGACGAAATTCAAGGGCGAAAAGGTTTATGCCGATTCCGAATCCTGGAATGGTTTCACCTACTGCTGCTGCCATTGCAAAGCAAACAGTTAGTGATGGAGTATAGAATATGTTGTCAGTAAGTCTTGCGTAGTAGGTAATATTTGGGCCTATAGTTAAAGCGTGAATATTGAAGCTATCAGCTGAAAAACCATAACTTGCTTCAGCTCCTAGTTTTAGTTTATTTGCTATGAAATATCCAAATTCAAATGATGCACTTGCATTTATTGTTGATGTTGTACTATTATTCATACCGTGAATAAAACTAGAGCTGATGCCTGCGCCTAACATTCCGCCGATATAAGAGTCACCTTTGTTTTGAGCGGATATTGAATATGTTGCAGTAATAATCATTAAGGCTAAAAGTGTAAAAAATCTTTTCATGTTTTCGTTATATTAGTTTGAGTTTTTATGTGATGAATCTAGTCCTCCTCTTATTTATTCGACAAAACAAAAAGCGCGGACTAAATTCGCTAATATCGGATTCTGTGGTCTTGGACAACCTCACACCCTAATATACGGAATAAAGCCCACGCCGAACAAACAGCGTGGGCGTCAAACTTTATTCCATTGGGTGTGTTCAGAAAGTGTCCAAGTTTCAGAATCCCGAAATAAAAGCTAATGCCTTCTGTTTATATGTCTTTTTGTTGTTATTTAATCATAGGCAATTGGTTTTGTTATCACAAATATAGCAATTCTATCGCTAAAATCAAAGCACGGGAGGTTACTCCTTGGGGAAGGCTTCGATTTGGGCGACGATCTCCTCTTCGTTGTCGGCGAGTGAGAGGAGTAGATTTTTGTAACGTCCCTTCTCCATCAGGTCGCACAGAAGTGGGTAGATGGGAATTTGTCGAGTCCAATAGTCGCTGTCGAGGAACACCATAGGGCTGGCGTAGCCGAAGCTCAAGTAGTGATTCTGCACAGCGTCTTGGAATATCTCTTGCAGTGTACCGGCACTTCCGGGCGAGAAGATGATTCCGCCCTTGGCGATCGTAAGGATACCATCTTCTCGGATGCTATTTTCGAAATATTTTGCAATATGAGTGGCAAACGGAGTTGCGGGCTCGTGACCATAGAGCCATGTTGGTACGCCCAAGCTAACAAACTGCTGCTGTGGCCATTGCGCCATAACCTCGAAGGCTGTCGAGAGCCATCGTTCGTCGCGGAATGAGGGTGCTTCGCACAGC
Source organism: Alistipes sp. (assembly GCA_017934845.1). Taxonomy (GTDB): domain Bacteria; phylum Bacteroidota; class Bacteroidia; order Bacteroidales; family Rikenellaceae; genus Alistipes. The sequence goes on from JAGBIR010000069.1 coordinate 1,773, forward strand.
ACTTTGATTGCTTTATCCAACTCGTCGTTGTCACGTCCGGCAAACCACGCTCCGAGGTGTGTAGCCTCCATAGCCCCCGGGCCGCCACCGCTAATCATCAAATATCCGCGCTCGGTGAGCTGCTTGCTGATGCGTGCGACCTTACGGAATGCCTCCTCGGTGCGGAGCAGTCCGTGACCGCCCATGATTCCAACCAGACGGCGTTCGTCGAATGCTGTGAGAAAATCGTGCATGGCGTCGCTTATCGAGTGGTCGTGCAGTGAGCGGGCGAGTGTGATGCGGATATTGCGTGTGGTCTTGCCTTGTTTCAAGTAGTGCTTATATACACGCGTGTCGAAGCACTCCGCCATAGTCGCCGGGTCGGCAGGATCGAAGCCCGCGTAAAGTTCCATAGGACTATAGAGCGTCGAGCGGTAGATGTCGTATGGCACGCGGATATCGGGCAGCACCATGCAACTCTCGTCTAATTGGCGGCTGACCTTGTCGGGAAGTTCGCACCCCAAGAAAATGCAATCCGAGAAGGTGCGAATCGCAGCCAAATCGCTCAACGGAGTGAAATCCAGATTGAGAAAAACGTGCTGACTAACGTGCAACGTCTGCTGCAAAAGTATGGTCAGGCGGTCGGGGGTGTCGATCTCGATATAGGTCATAATGCGCAGTATGTTAATCGTTTAATTAAAATAGTTCGAGCTGTCCTTGCGTGTGGTTAAACGTCAGTCGATGGTAGGGTGTAAGGCCATATTCGCGAATCGCCATGCGGTGCTGGCGCGTAGGGTAGCCCTTGTTCCGATTCCAGCCATATTGCGGATACTCCTCGTGCAGGCGCATCATATATTCGTCGCGGTGGGTCTTGGCCAACACCGAGGCTGCGGCAATATCGGCATATTTCCCGTCACCCTTGACGATACATTGGAACGGCAGGCCGTTGTGTGAGATGAAACGATTTCCGTCGATAGCCAAAAATTGCGGAGCGATGGAGAGCTGCGAGGCAGCAATGTTCATACCCTCGATCGAGGCCTTCAGGATGTTGATCTCGTCGATACGCTCGGCTGTAACCTCCGCCACAGCCCACGCCACAGCCTCACGCTCGATAACGCCACGCAACAGGTTGCGCTGTCGCTCGGTCATCTGCTTCGAGTCGTTGAGCAGCGGATGGTGAAAGTCGGTAGGCAGAATAACGGCTGCAGCAAATACACTTCCGGCCAGACATCCGCGTCCGGCTTCGTCGCATCCCGCCTCGATAAGTTCTGTTTGGTAAAAATTTTCAAGCATAACATTACAAAGTTAAAAATATTTTGCTCTCTTGCGTGCTTTTTTCGTAAATTTGTGATGTTAATATCCCGCATTGTGGGCCACAAAATGGGGTCGATAGTTGGCGGGAGGGAGTTTTTATGGCAAAGAAAGTTATTCAACATCGTATATTTGATCTGTCGGTGACGCTGATATTTATCGCGGTGGCTACTACGCTGCGATTGGTGCTATGGCCGAGTGAGAGTGAGTCGATTACAAATGTCGTAACGCCTATAGGTGGCATCTTGCAGCATTGGCAGGAGTCGGTGCCTGTAATCGCAACCATATTATGGTGCGTGTCGTTGTTTATAGTGGGTTTGGGCGTTGGTCGTCAGGGTGTGCGTTATTCGATATATCCTGCCTACACGCTTATGGGAATTCCCGTTTTTGGCGTTGTGGCGAGTGCTATTGTAGGTAGTGACGATTTTCTGGTGGCTACGGCTGCTATGGTGGTTATGTTCTTGGCATTGAAGAGTATGCTACGCTTTATTATGCGCTCCGAGCGCTTTAGCGATCTGTCGCTCGCGATGTTATACTTTGGTTTATTGCCATTGATTTATGCGCCAGCAGCGGTGCTGTATGTGGCTTTGCCGGTGATGACACTCTTTGTGAGGGCGTCGTGGCGCGATTTGCTGGTGTCAATATCGAGTCTGGTGTTGCCTCCTGCCGCGTTATGCTATTGGAATTGGTGCGCCGGAGGAGAGTTCTCTGCGCCTGCCGTAGCAATCTATAATTCGTTGTTTTCGTCGTCGGATTTTCACTTCTTCGATTCGCTGAATGTAGCGACCATCCTCGTGCTGGGAGTCATCCTTGTGATGTTGTTCTGTACGATGGGCCTTACTATCTCGGACCGCTATTCGATAAAGGTAAAGTCGCGCGTGGCGTTGCGTTTCAATGCGCTGCTCGCTGCGGTTATTGCCGGAATGTTTTTCCTGCCGAGTGCGACATCGGTGCAGTATGTGCTTATGGCTACGCCCGTAGCACTTATCGTTCCGCTCTTCTTCGTGCGTATGGGTTTTGGCTTTACCGAGACGATGTATCGCCTGATGTTGCTATTGGCGGCTGTGAATATCGTGGTTATGGCTTTTTAAGTAATTTTTGGGATGGCCGAGTGGTGTGAAACCCTTTTTTCGACCCATAACTATGTGATTTTGAATCGTTAATTTTGAATTTTAAAATTCATTGCATATCTTTGCAGTCCCATATCAACCTCTTATATAGGGTGTAAGGTTAATTTAGTTCAGATGCCGTGAGGTAGCAGAACTTGGGATTACGAGCCAATGAGCAGTATGGTAGGCCTTATGCAGCGATAATGTTGAATGGATTAATTTATTAGAATTTGTTGCAACAATGAACAAAGATGCAATCATTAAGCTCGTTAACGAGCAGATGTGGACCAAGAGCGAGGCTGATGTACCTCAGTTCGCTGCCGGTGACACAATTACAGTAACTTACCGTATTGTCGAGGGTAACAAGGAGCGTTTGCAGAGCTTCCGTGGTGTAGTTATCCAGATTAAGGGTACAGGCAAGACCAAGATGTTTACAATCCGTAAGATCTCTAACGGTGTAGGCGTTGAGCGTATCTTCCCTCTCTACTCACCCCACATCGACAAGATTGAGGTTAACAAGTATGGTGTTGTACGTCGTGCGCGTATCTACTACTTGCGTGAGCTCACAGGTAAGAAGGCTCGTATCAAGGAGCGCAGAATTTCGAAGTAGTGCATCGCACTGTTCGTTCAACCGGAGTTTTCCTTTTGGATTACTCCGGTTTTTTGTATGTACCCCTCTGTCACTAAAGTGACATCTCCCCTATATTAGGGGCGAAGTTTGGGGAGGAGAAAAATTCTCCCTTTAAGATAGGGGGAGTCCCCGAAGGGGGAGGGGGTATGATAGCTGCGCGTAAGCACTCTTTGCAACGCTTGGTAACGTCGCTTCAGTGGATCTTCTATCTCCCTTTTCACCTCCCATATATCATAGATACATCTTTTCTCAATTATTAGCTACCGGAATTTTATAGTGAGCCAGATTAAGGAACGGATTTTGTAGCGTAGAGAGAGAATTTCTAAACTTGTGACGCTATGTTCTTTTTATGGTATTTACTCATAGGCTTGGTGGCCGGATGGCTTGCCAACCTTATTGTCAAGGGCGGTGGATCCGGCCTCGTAGTTAATCTTATTGTTGGCCTTATTGGCGGTTTGTTGGGCGGGTGGCTCGTTTCGCTCTTCGGGTGGATTCCGATGGGTACCATTGGCAGCCTACTCACATCGGTGCTCGGAGCTGTGGTGCTGCTGTTGATTGTTTCGCTCTTCACGCGCCGTCAACCAAGTTAAAAAGTAAAGGCGACTCTCGAAAGAGAGTCGCCTTTTCGCTTACATTATAGGCAATTACTTTGAAATCTGGTATTGCAACACAGCCGATACGGCATTGTGGTCCGACATAACTATATTGCCCGACTTTGCCTCGTGGATGGTGTGTGACACAACGCGAGGATTACCGCCCTTGACAAATATGTAGTCGAAGCATGCGTAATTCTGCGTAGCATTATTGCCATCGATATCGACCATCGTACTGCGTGGAATATCCGAGCTGGGACGATATCTATTTTCGGCCTCTGTCCAAGTATCCTTATAATTCTGTGCCGATGAAGTAAAGCGTTGCATAGCCTCACGCTCGGGGTTAGAGTTCATATCGCCCGTAACGATAAGGAAGCGATTTGCGCCGTTATCGTAGCCTGAACGAGCGTTGGTATGGTTAATCAAGATCTGAGCCTGCCATGTCTTGATTATACCGCTGCCGGCATCGTTATTATCGAGGTGGGCAGTAGTGAAGTAGAACTCCTGACCGGTAGATTTCTCGCGAAGGATGGCATATACGGCAATACGATAGAAATTGGCCTCATAACCTCCACTGCTCAACTTTAGCTCTTTATCTGGATCGGTCATATTCAACCAATAGCGGCCTTGACTTACCAATTCGAACTTATCGTTGCGATAGACAATGGCAAGACCCTCCTTATCGTATGATGAAGAGCGCGCATAGCAAACGCCGCTATATGACGAGCCAAGTTGATCCATGATATTGCTGTAATAGTAGTTTGGCGAATCTCTTAACTCCTGAAAACCAACAATATCTATGTTGTTGTCCTTAATCATCGCTGCAATCTTCTTAACTCGGTCGTTCCACACATGTGATGCTCCAACCAAAGCTGTAAGGGCATTTCCCGTAGCAACATTCAGCTGCATAACTTTAATCTCCAAAGTCGAACCCGAAGGCTGTGTCGGAGCTGCGGGGGTAGAGTAGCTCTTGGTGGCACTCTGCATCTGATCCATACAGTTTGTGGGGGTGTAGAGCGTGTAGATCGAGAAGCTCTGCTCGGCAGCAATGTTGTTGAGCGTTGCGGTCGATGTAGAGTTGTTTACCTCCAAGCGAACGGTGCTGCCCGTAGTTGCGTGCGGGTACTCGATAACCGACTTA
>JAGBIR010000070.1 GCA_017934845.1 Alistipes sp.
AGGCATCATAGTCGGCACCCGTCTGTGGCACGATTTCAATCTTCGAGATATCCTCGGCACGTAACTGCTGCACATATCGCACCAACTCCTCGCCCGAGAGCCTTACCTCGCGGTCGTTGATATATACCTTCGTGCCGCTCGCGCCATTAATCGAAATCTCGTCGTCATCGACCCGCACGCCGGGTGACTGTTTCAGCAGCTCCGTTCCATCCTTTCCAATGGCGGCAGCCGAGTTTGTCACATCCACTACAAAGCGGTCGGCCTCACGACGAATCATCGTTGCCTCGACCACCACCTCGTCGATTGCCGTAGTCGATTGCTTAAGCGTAATATCGCCCAGATTGGTAACGCCCTTAATCTCGACCGAGCGTTGCACGCTCTCGTAGCCCACGAATTCAACCTCCAGCGTGTAAGCACCATCGGCAACCGTAAGCGAGAACGCTCCATCATTGTCGGTCGTGATTCCTGCCACTACATCATCGCCTCGCGATACGATTACCGATGCGTAGCCGATTGTCTTACATGCATCATCGACCACGCGGCCCTGCAGCTTATCTCCGGCAGCCATAGCTACCGAAGATAGAGCCACGAAGAGCACTAATAAAGAGTAGAATTGTTTCATATTGTTTGTTTGGTTTATTGTTTGGTAGTGCAAATATAATCAACTTTTACTACTTTGCAAAACAAAGTACTAATTTTTGCATATTTTTTTTATTACCTATATTTATATTTACAATAGTTCCATACCCAAATCGGGTACTAACCACATTTTTCAAACAAAAACATCGAAAGATTACTTCAATTCCAGCACCATTGCTCGGTCGAAGGCGGGATTTCCCGTACCAAAGTCGAAGCCATCGGAGAAGTCGAGCGCGTAGTCGGCATCGACAAATCCGAAGCGCGCATAGAAATGCTTGAGCGACGATTGCGAAGGGATAAGCATAGCGGCACAATAACCTCGGCGGCGCATCTCGGCAAGAGCCTCCTCAACAACAGATGAGGAGAGGCCGCGCATACGAAAATCGGCATCGGTAGCCACGGCATACAGATAGCCCGTCGGGCCATAATCGGTCTGAAGTTCAACCACATAAGCCATCGACACCACCCTACCCTGCTCCTTGCGGCAGAAAAGATTTTCCGAGCGGTAAACGTCCGTAAAAAACATATCGACAAACTCGCGGCTGTCGCCAAACGTACGCTGCCACAGGTCACGACACTCTCTTTCGCGCTGCGTGAGGCTCACAACTCCCATCCTCTCCTGCTGGCGCACCGGATTATACGACTGTTTGGCGCGACGCAAACCCGCAAGGCCCATATCCTCCTCGCGGTTCACATAGCGGTAGCCACGCTCAAGAAGATAGCGCGCAAAGAGGCGGTTTATCATCGGAAAGACACCCTCATAAGCCGAATCGGCCTTCTCGGTATGGGTGCAAAATATCTCGTCATTGATTTTAGAGCCGTAGGTAAAGGCTGCAACATTACCATCCACAAGCAGCACCAAGCCCTCTATGCCCAGCTCCTTGTAGGCATCGAGCGTACGACGAATAGCCTGCTGCTCATCGCTCTCGCGGCAATCGAAATCGCCCACCTCGCCAGCATCATCGGCCTTACGGCGTTGCCATCGGCACTCCAGCTGCAGGCACGCCTTGAAATCCTCTTCGGTGAGAGGCACTACCGACCATTTATAGAGTGACTCGAAACGATTGACGTGATTTCGTTTGGGTTTGAATTTACTGCCCGCAAGTGTAGCAAGCTCTTCGACCGAATAGATATAGTCGCGATAGTCGGGATTGTTGCAAAAAGCGAAGCACTCCTCGCCGCGCGCCTCTTCATCGGAATAAGACTCGGCTGCCCACGCCTTAAAACGCTCCACCGTAGCCGCATCGGCACAGACCAGACGCAATCGCTCACCCACAGATTGGGTATGTGACTTCAAGGAGTCAAAAACCCGCTCCACACAGCCACCATCGCAAATCATATAGCCATTTTCGCCACTCTCGGGAAGAGTAAAACGCACCACAAGTTGCCCGCAGACCTCGGCCCACGATGTATGATAGAGCTGCTGCCACGCGTAAAGATTTGTAAAAGTATGGTCGCACATTGGCGCAGTACTGCCTCTAAGCAGAGTATCAACAGCCTGCTTATCGCTGAGTTGCAGCGGTCGAAACGCTATCTCTAACATCATAGTCCTTATTCTCTACACGACTGTAATAGCTCTGAATCAGGGCCTTCAGGCGCATCTCCACGCTCGATAAATCGACTTCGCCTACCAAGTTTCGCTCGTGGAAGGTATCGTCCAACGCGTAAACGCCAATTATCTGTTTCTCGTCGAAACGCACCAAATAATCGTCCATAACAATTTGGAAGGCGTTATTGTCGTACATCGGAGCAAATGGTTGCTCGACACTCTCTTGGAACAAGTCGCGACCAAAGGCGAAATAGGGTTTCTCATTGCCCAACAGGCCCAATAGCGTAGGCATAATATCGATTTGCGACACCACTCCGCGATGCTCACCCACCAAGTCACTCTCGGGTGCATAAATCAAGCCAAAGATATGATAATCGCCTGGCGAACGTCGGCACTTCTCCGAAAACTTCTCGCTCGATACGTGGTCGGCAACAAATACAAAAATCGTATTCCTAAACCACTCATCATCGCAGTGTCGCTCGAAGAATTTTCTAAACGCATCATCCACATAACCAACACACTGATGGTTTGGCGTCAAGCCCTTTGGATACTTTCCTTCATACTCCGAAGGAATGACGAACGGGTGGTGCGACGTAAGGGTAAACATAGTCGAGAAGAATGGCTGCTTGGCCTGAGAAAGCTCCTCGCCCATATAATTCAGGAATTTTTCATCCCAAATACCCCAATAGCCATCAAAATCGCCCGAGCCGTGGCGCGCCTCGTAATCCTCGCGGCTAAACAACTTCTCGATACCCGTCTGACGCGCATAAGCTCCGAAGCCCATCGATCCGTGATCCGAGCCACAGAAGAACATCGTCTCATAACCCTGCTCCTTGAGCATAGCGGGCAGCGGTCGCATCTCGGCCAACGATTGTGGCATCAGCACAAAAGGCGATTTGAACGAAGGTATTGAACTCCACACCGACGGCAGAGCCTGAATCGAGCGTTTGCCGTTGGCATACATATTATAAAATGTATAGCTGTGCTGCATCAACGTGTCAAAAAACGGCGTATAGCCCTGCTGCTCGGCACCCTCATACAGATCGGGGCGCAAACGTGCAGAGTGCTCGGCCGAGAAGCTCTCCATAATAAATATCACCACGTTGCGACCCTTAAGTGGCGAAGCCTGCTCGCTTGCTGCGGGATAGTGTTCGGGAGAGTATATCGCATCGAGCTGTTCCGGCTCGAAATACTTTTCGTAATGGAGTTTTCCGCTCGACGATATTGTTCGTAAGATAGAGAAAGGATTGCTCAAAATCATCGTAGCGCGCGCATTATCGGCCGTATAGAGTGTTGCATTTGAGATTGTAATCGGACGAGTCATCTTGGTAAATCCGCCTCGCACGCCACCAATGGTCAGAGCAACAACAAGGAGCATAAAGAGTAGATTACCAACATAGTACCACGCGCCCTGCAACAACGCCTGCGGACGCAACCTACGTCGATAACCGACCGCAAGCAACACAATCAGAGCCACACCCACAAGCACCATATACCAATTCTCGGCAGCAAATTTCAGCACCAGCTGTAACGAATTGTCGTTGTCGGCAAAGAAGATTTCGTCGGCCGAGAAACGCTTTTGCGTATAACGGAAATAGATTGCGTCCGATAGGTTTATAGCAACGAGCAGCACCGAATTTACAACAACATAATACCAATACATCACACTCTGCCACCAACTCTTCTCGCGCAGATGCAGAGGTACAACCGAGAGCAGAATAAAAAGCGCATTGGCATAGAGAATCGAGACGGTATCAAACTTCATTGAGCCACACAAAAGACTCCAAATCTCATCTGCAGGGAGTGCGCCAATGAGCGGTTCGTTATAGAGATAAAATACCACACGGCAGAGCATCAACACAATGTAAAGCAGCAAGATGCGCCACACAAGCAACATGGAGTGAGTTCTGAAAAACCTCATTTTATTCGTGATGATATGGTTCGTTATGCAAAATCGTAAAGGCTCGATATAGTTGCTCGGCAAAGATAGCTCGCACGATCTGATGCGAAAAGGTCATCTTCGAGAGCGAAATCTTCTGATCGGCACGCGCATACACCTCGTCGGAAAAGCCATAAGGGCCACCAATAACCAGCACCAGGCGTTTTACGCCCGAGAGCATTCGTTTTTGGAGCCACTGCGAGAACTCCATCGATGTATATTGCGCTCCGCGCTCATCCATCAGCACCAGAAAATCGCCCTCGCCTATATTTTTCAATATCGCCTCGCCCTCCAGCTGTTTCTGGCGCGCGGCAGCCATATTGCGGGTATTGCGCACATCGGCAAGCGTAGTCATCGAGAATTTGCAATAGCGGTTTATGCGCTTGGCATACATCGCTACCAACGCCTCAACCTCCGCAGAATCGGTCTTGCCGACCACTATCAACTCGATATTCATCGCTACTCGATATCGCTGTTCCACTCACCCGCAGCACCCTCATAAATTACAGGACGCAGAGGCTCAACAGATTTCAACCACTGATAAGCCTTATACATATTGTAGCCATTGCCCGAATCCTTACCGCCCAAAGCGAAGCCAATGACGCACGAGAAGTTACGCGAACGGTAGTACATCGCCTTCACACGCTTGAGATACTCGTCAGCAAGCGCAGGGTCATTCGAGGGAGTTCCGCCCACTTTGCGATCGTCACCCGATGCTGCATTGATATTGGCACGGTCGATAACATACACTCCCGCCTTGTCGCAAGCCTCGTAGAACCATTTTGGTTGCGGGAAATCGGGGCAAACTGTATTGTATCCCTCCTTCTTTATTTGAGCCAACGCGGCCGCAGTTGTCTTTGCATCGGCCAAAGCATTGAAATGCTCCTTCTTTTTGAGGTTCAGCTCTTTATCAAATCGGCAAATCTTACCATCGACCATCTCCGTACGGCCAAAGCCAACCTTGAATGGAATATACTCCCACAACATTCCGTTACGCTTTACATAGAGCGTAATTTTATAGAGCGGAGACTTTCCGTCGCCCCACTTATAATCGTAGGCGTGATAGATAAACGGGCGGAAACGCAACGTATCGCTACTGCGGCCCTCGATCTCCAACTCATTTACACTATACTCCATCAATTTACCCTTCGGGTCGTAGATATCGTAACCAATCTGAATTGTCTCGGGATAGTTAAAATCGTTAGCCGCCACAACTCTCAAATCGAGGCGTGCGAAGCTGCGCGTTGAGTCGGGACGCAACTCCACCACATAATCGCGCACAGCCAGACGACGCTGCGCAAAGATGTGACAGCCCGCAAACTGCTTTGTTTTGGGCAACTCAACACCCTGCTGCAACTGCGGTGTACGGCTCGTTCTTACGGCCACCACGACCTCGTTATTTCCCTGACGCAGGAATGGTGAAATCATAAAATCGGCAGGCGTAAACGGATCTTCAACTTCGGCTGCTATCTGATTATTAACCAGCACAGTATATGCACCTCCAACATTCTCCAAATGCAGGAAAACATTGTAGTCGTTGAGCGACGAATCCATATCTACATTTTGCAGAAAACGCTCCTCGCCGGCCGATGCGACCAGCAACTGCGGAGCAAACTCAACATAGCGGGCAATACCCGAGCGATTATCCGCCACAGCATCCTCGCGCTTGTCGTAAGTGATGAACTCCGAACGGAAGATTCTGGCATCCTGTGCCACAACCGAAATTATAGAAAAAAGGGCTACGCCCAACAGCAAAAACTTCTTCATAGCGAACTATTAATTATTTCCAACGGTGCTATCGGCGCAAAATAAGGCTCCACACCATCTGCAAAGGTACTTTTTTTTTGATAAATATCAAATTATTGCCTATCTTTGTGAGTTGATGACGGCTTATGCCGTAAGGATTATTTCGACAAGTAGAAAATTAACATATAAATTACGATTATGAAAGCCCTAAGAATTGCAGAGATTCTAAAATCAAGCACCACCGACTGCGACATCACAGTCAAGGGTTGGGTGCGTACAAAACGAGGTAACAAAAACGTTGCGTTCATCGCCCTTAACGATGGATCTTGCGTTGCTAATATCCAGATTGTTGTTGACTTAGCAAATGCCGACGAAGAGGTTTTGAAGCAGATTACCACCGGAGCTTGTATCCGCGTTGATGGTAAATTGGTAAAGTCGCTCGGTGCAGGTCAGGGTGTAGAGGTACAGGCCGAGAAGATTGAGATTTATGGCACCGCCGACCCCGAGACCTACCCCTTGCAGAAGAAGGGTCACTCGTTGGAGTTCTTGCGCGACATCGCATACCTGCGTCCCCGTACAAACACCTTCGGTGCTATCCTCCGCATCCGCCACGCAATGGCTTATGCAATCCACAAGTATTTCAACGACAACGGTTTCTACTACCTCCACACTCCGCTTATCACAGGTTCGGATTGTGAGGGTGCAGGCGCAATGTTCAACGTGACGACACTCGACATTGCCAATCCTCCCCGCACCGAGGAGGGTAAGGTCGATTACTCACAGGATTTCTTCGGTAAGCCTTGCAACCTGACGGTATCGGGTCAGCTGGAGGGTGAGTTGGGTGCGCTCTCAATGGGTCGTATCTACACTTTCGGTCCTACATTCCGTGCCGAGAACTCAAATACTCCCCGCCACTTGGCAGAGTTCTGGATGATTGAGCCCGAGATGGCATTCTACGAGCTGGAGGATAATAT
>JAGBIR010000071.1 GCA_017934845.1 Alistipes sp.
CCCTCGGCATAAGCATTTTCGCAGAAGGCAGCAATCAACGCACCTCCTACGCCGTGGCCTCGGAACTTGGGCAGCACACCCACCGAGTCGAGATAATACTCGCCCGCCTCTGTTTCATCAGCAATCTGCGGCACACGCCCAACGCACTCACGCAGAACAGCAAACGTTCCCTCGCGCAACTCACCTAACCGCGCGCCATCATAACCCACAATGGCACCCGCAACCTCACCTGCAACCTCCGCCACAAAGGCGTATTGCCAACTATACTGCGTGGCCTCCCGTCGGGCAACCTCGGTCAGAACGGCAAGATAATCATCGCCACAATATGCCCGCAGAGCCTGCTCATCGCCAATGGCCATTGCCACCACGCGTGCAATAACATCCGCATCCTCACGTCGTGCTGCACGCACTACAATCCTAACGGGGGAAAGATTCGTGGACATTGTTTAGTTCTCGTTTATTCCAAGTTGATACTTATAGTTGGCGATATCCTCCCTTGCGCCGATTGCCTTACTCGCAACGTCACTCAGTTTTACGCAGCCATACACAGGCTGACGCTCGTTGATACGGCACTCTTTCAACTTCATAACGATATTCATCGGGCGAACACCTGGGATATCGCACGTGAGGTTAGTGCCAATGCCGAATGTCACCTTGATACGGCCGGCAAAATACTCCTTGATATCGGCAGCCGCCTCAAAATCAAGGCCATCCGAGAAGACTATCGTCTTGCTCAGGGGGTCAATGCCATACGACTCGTATTTTTTGATTATTCTGTCGCCAAACAATTTTGGGTCGCCGCTATCGTGGCGCACGCCATCATACAGCTTCGCAAGTTTCATCGAGAAGTTGCGAAGGAAGGCATCGACGGTGTAGGTATCGGTGAGTACCGTACCCAGATTGCCATCGTAAACATCCACCCAGCGCTCCATAACCTCATAGTTGGCCTCCTTGGGAGTGTGTACAGCCGCCTGAAACATAAAACACTCGTGCGCCATCGTGCCGATAGGTCGGATGTTGTACTTCATAGCAAGGGCAACGGTCGAAGTACCCGCAAAGGTGGGACAATGCTCCTTCATATACTCGATAACAAGCTCCTCGGAGTGGGTGCTGAAGCGGCGGCGCATACCGAAATCGGCAAAATAGAGATTATGCTTTGCAGCAAGTGCCGCTTTATGTTCCATACGGGGTGTCATAACCTCGGCCAGCTCGGCACGGGTCTTGAAGCCATCGCCAATATAGCGGTGATAAAGCTCGGAGACCATCGCCAGAATAGGAATCTCGTAGAAGGTGACCTTATACATCAAATCGGCAACCTCTATATGCAGATGGCGCTCCTCATCCAGCCAGAGATTGATTTTCTCGGGCTCAAATCTAAATTGGCTGAGCCACTCCCAGAAGCATTGAGGAATATAGTTGATGGTCTTTACCGCCCACGCAAACTCCGAGCGCTGCAGCGAAAGCGTAGCAAGATTGGCAAACTCCTCCTTCAGAGCAGCCACGAACTCCTCGGTATATTGGGTGTTGTTGCGGTCGTGGAAGGTAAATGCACCCCACGCATTGGGATAATGCACCTGATAGTAGTATGACATCGAAAATTTATAGAGGTCATTCTCGAGAATTGAGCGAATTATCATATTCCTGTTTTTATCGTGTTATCTCTCCGTTTATTCTTCGGCGAACCACCGAGAAGGCCTTCTGATATAGCGCCGAGTCGGGCATTGTCGTCAGCATCTCCTTAAAGCGGCTCATTGGCACGGCAAAGGTCAGCTCGTTCTTCGGAACAAGAGGACGTGCCGAAGGATCGAACATTCCGAGGAAACAACGGCGGCCACCCTTGCGATTCTCCACCGTAGCGAATGAAACCGTTGCAGCACATCCCGATGCAAACTTCGTCAGAATAGCATCCTCAGCGTCATTGTCGTAGAATACCCAGGTGCAGAGCCCCGACAAAACGTCGGGCGTAGCAAAGAAAACAATCGCCTCGACACCATCCCAACTCGTGAGCTTATCAACACGTAGAAAGTTAAGATAAGGCTTCTGGGTAATCTCTATTTCGAGACTCTCAACATAAGCACGCACCTGCTCAGGTGTCTGCTTGTAATGCTCCGTTTCCGACACAAACATCGGTACACGCTCGGGCATAGGCTGAAATGCGGTATAGAGCGCACCGCCTCCGCACTGCACATTCTCAGCAGTGAGTGTCAGGGCATTACCCTCGCACACCTTGCGAATTGCACCAATCATACATCGTGGCACACGGCTCTCGGCATTTACGGCTGTGTCGCCATACCAAAACGCAATCGGCAACGGCGCAGCCTCGCCAAACGCCTCACGAAACTTTTCGATAAACTCTATCGGTGTCATAGTGGTAGGTATTAATTCTTCTACAAAGTTAATAATTTTTCTATATAACGCATAACTACACCCTATCCCACGATTTCAGCTTGTCTTCGTCGGTGATTGGGCGCAGAACACGACAGGGATTACCCACCGCCACCACATTCGATGGAATATCCTTGACCACCACCGAGCCACCGCCAATCACGACATTCGAGCCAATCGTAACGCCCGGCATTACCTGCACGCCCGCACCAATCCACACATTGTCGCCCACCGTAATGGGATAAGCATACTCCAAACCTCTGTTTCTGCGCTCGGTATCGATAGGGTGTCCCGCAGTGTGAAAGCCGCAGTTGGGAGCGATAAAAACATTGTTGCCGAACGTCACCTTCGCGCCGTCCAAAATCACCGTGTTGTGGTTAGCAAAGAAGTTCTCTCCAATCTCAATATTGTAGCCGTAATCGCACCAAAAAGGGGCAACAATACAGAAGCTATCGCCCGCAGTCTTGCCCAATAAATTACGCATAATTCGCTGCTGTCCAGCGGTATCAGATGGGCGCAGATGGTTGAAATCGTAGCAAAGGTCTTTGGCCACCTTACGCTCCTCGATAAGGTCCGTATCGTTGTTTGCATCATACAACACCTGAC
>JAGBIR010000072.1 GCA_017934845.1 Alistipes sp.
ATGTCGGGCGAGAAACTCTCGCGCGAAGCTCGCAAACGCCTTCAGGCTATGTGCGAGACAACCGACGGATTCCGCTTGGCGGAGCTCGATATGCAGTTGCGCGGTGCTGGCGATATAAACGGTACACAGCAGAGCGGTATGGCATTCGATTTGAAGATTGCCAACCCGACACTCGATGCCGCGATTTTGGAGAACGCACGCGAGGCAGCCATTGCCCTACTCTCGGCCGACCCACATCTGGAACACCCCGACCACGCACAACTCAGGATTTTGCGCGCCCGGCACTCCGGAGGCCGTCATTTCGATTTCTCGATGATTTCATAATTGAGTCGCCAATGAAATAAAATCGACTCCCCGCACGTTATTATTTACAACAACCAACACCTACCGCGATGAGGATTACACTTTTTACCATACTGGCATTGCTTATCTTCTCGACAGCCGAGGCGCAGCTATACGTTCCGGGCGAGACGTTGCGCTATAAGGTGAGCTATCGCGCCAAGCTCTTCCCCAATACCGAAGTTGCCAAGGCCGAGATGACGACATCGGAATCGACGCTCGACGGCATGCCGGCATATCGCGTTCACGGACACGGCCAAACAGCCAAGGCTTTCAATTGGATTCTGCCCATCGACGATGCCTACACGATTTGGGTTGACCCCGAAACAAAACGCACAAAACGCTTCGAGAGCAATCTGCACGAGGGCGATTACACCTTCCGCAGCATATATACGTTCGATTGGTTCAGCTACAACGTTCACACCCGCTGGCAGTCGCGCCAACGACCCGAAAAGTTTAAGACAATGCCCATATCAGCACGCAGCATGGATGCCCTGTCGTTATATTTCAACCTTCGCGACGTGCCCGACGAGCAGATTACAGATGGCTACGCGTGCGATTTGGAGATGATTCTTGAGGATACGATTCGCACCCTACGCTTCCGCTACGACGGGCGTGAAGTGCGCAAAATCAAGAACTTGGGCAGATTCAACACCATAAAATTCCGCTGCACGATAGCCACTTCCGATGGCGAGTCGTTCAAAGATGGAACAGAGTTCGAAGTGTGGATTTCGGACGACAGGAATAAAATTCCGCTCTACGTTATGACCCCTATAAAAGTTGGCAGTATCTGCGCATATCTATATGAATATGAAGGTTTACGCTTCCCTTTGGATAGTTTTATAAAAAAATGATTTATATTTGCACCAATAAATAACCATTAACTGATTTTGTAACATTAACCCCTCAAAGCTATGAGAGAAGAGTATAACGAGAATGATTACGATGCTCGTGACGATTACGAGTACGAATACGAAGAGCAAATAGTCGATAACAAAGCTGTGCGAGGCTACCGCATTGTGATTATCATCTTGGCGGTAATCTTGGTTGCTCTATCGGCCGTATATTTCAAGATGCATCAGGAGCAGAAGGCCGACTACGCCCTTCTGGAGGAGGATCGTACAAGAATTCAGGGCGACTTGGACAGCCTTATCGTGTCGTACGACGACCTGAAGATTAAGAATGACACCATGGCAGCAAACCTCGAGGAGGCGAAGCTGTTGGTCGAGCAACTCAAGAACGAGCGTCGCTTGAACTACAACAAGATTCGCGCTTATCAGAAGGAGGTTGGTACGTTGCGTACCATCATGCAGGGCTATGTGCGCCAGATCGACTCGCTCAACAATGTAAATAAGAAACTTACCAAGGAGAATATCTCTTACAAGAAGGAGATTTCGACAGCGCAGTTACGTGCCGAGATGGCCGAGGAGCGTGCAGCCGAGCTTAACGACAAGGTAAGAGTAGGATCGGTTGTCCGTGCGCGCAGCATCGGTATGGTTGCACTTAACTCAAAGAGTAAGGAGGTTACCCGCGTAAAGAACGCTGCACGTTTGAGAGTCGATTTTGTGTTGGGTGGCAATGAGTTGGCAGAGCCGGGCCAGCGTACAATCTACGCTTGTATCACCTCGCCCGAGGGTTACGTTTTGTCGGGTCCCGACGCAGCAACATTTACATTCGAGACCGAGAAGAAGGTATATTCAGCATCGCGTGATGTCGATTATCAGAACGACGACCTCGAGGTTAAGATCTTCTTCAATGGCTCGGGCTTCACAGCCGGAACCTACAAGGTAGAGCTCTACTCTGAAGGCAAACTTATCGGTCAGACCGAAGTTGCTTTGCGATAGAAGAATGTAGGACTAAACAACAAAGGCTACCTCTCGGGGTAGCCTTTATTGTTATGGGTTATAGACATTTAATATCTCATGCCACAATTGGGCTCGCATAGCAAGAGGCTTTTTTCTATCGAGCATGATGCCAAAATCACATAGCTATGCGACTTTTTTACTACATGCGGGACGCATCATCCCCCTTCTCAATACTCTTTGAGTTGAAGGCCTTGCCGCTCTTGAACGACCACGAAACACCCAATCGAACACTTGTATTATTACCGCCGCCCCAAGTATTTATTTGGCGAGTAAAATCATCCTGACGGAACGTAAGAATCTGCTTTGGAGCGAGGATGTTATTCACATGACAAACCAAAGTCCAATTATCTTTTATCTGCTTCTTAACCGATAGCGAGAGGTGATTTTGTCCCTTGATATGTGCATTACTCTCAACAATATTGGTAAATCCACTCAACATTGCGTCGATAAAGAACTTACGCGGCAACTTAAATGTCATAGCGGTGTACCACGAGGCCATAGAGTGAGTTGTCAGAGGGCTCTCGGCAGTAAGCTGCTGTTCCTGAATCTCTCCTACAAGATTGGTTGTCCAGTCCCACCACTTGGTGAGCGTTAGTGGCACGCTTACCGAGATTGTATATTGACGTATGGTAGGCAGGTTGGCGTAGGTGAGATTCAGCATACGAGGGTCTGTCGGGTCAGCAACAACCAACTGCGAAATGCGGTCTTTGGTAACCATTGCCATAAGCGACACACTATATTTATATGCCACTACAGCGGTCAACGAATAGGAGTCGGTATAGGCAGGGTCGAGCAGCGGATTTCCCGTCTGGTAGGTGTAGTCCGACACCTGCATTCGCTGGGGCGTGAGGGCCCAGAAGCTGGGGCGCGAGATAGTGCGAGAATATTGCGCCACCAAAGAGTGCTTACCCTGCTTATCGAGCGCGAACGAGAGATTAGCATTCGGGAAGAGCGAAAAATAGCTCTGGCTCACGTCGGCACCCTTGCCGTTGGTGTTGGTATATTCGCCACGCAGACCCACAACGGCACTCCAACGACCATAATGCATCGAGGCTACGGCATAGGCCGCTGCAATATTCTCGGCATAGGAAATATCGTAATCGTCAACCACCGACGGTAACCACTCACCGGCATTTTGGTAGCGATATGTGGCAGCCGAGTTAATCTCGTTATAGGTGTATTTCGCGCCATATTTCAGTGTCCAATGCTGTGAGAATGTGCGCTCACGCGCTGCTGTCAAGGTAGCCACGCGGAAAAGTCCGTTATTATCGTTTTTATAGAGCGAATCAAACTGCGGCATAGGGAGTTGCGAAATCGAAGTACTATTATCCGAGCCATTGCGGGTATCGCGGTGGGTGTAGTCGGCAATAAACTTCAAAAGAGAGCCGAGCGTATCGGTCTTGATGATATAATTAAGCGTAGCGGTATAGTTTTCATACGCACTATAAGTCTTGAACAGACTCTCACTCAAGCGCTCGTTCATCTCGCTGTTAAATAGTGTCGAAGAGGTGTTCTCTTCGTCGCTATCATTTACCCAGAAATCGAACGACGCACCCAACGTATGGCGCGGATTCAGCTCCGCAACGGCCGAGAGGCTTGCTCCATAGCTATCATTTTTAGATGCTTGCATCGACGACGCCGTCATTGCGGCATTTGTAGCGTGGTAGGTTGTATTCTCCTCGGCATACCAATCGCTTTTATAAGGGCTATACCACCCCGAGGCCGAGAGATCGAACTTTCCGACGCGGGCATTTACCGATGCCGAGGGGTTGTAGTTCTGCAAATACTTTGACTGCGAAGCGTACATCCTCACCGAGCCCATCACACCATTATCCAAGCGGCGGCGAGTCGAGATTTTG
>JAGBIR010000073.1 GCA_017934845.1 Alistipes sp.
AACCTTATCCTTCTTGCCGCGTGCGGGGAAGGTGTATGATACGAACTGAGCCTGAGGAGCGCAATCAGTCAACAAAGCTGTTGATGAACCCTGAACCTTTGTAGGATAACCCAACTGGAGAGCCTTGAATGCAGGGTGGAGGATGTGGCAAGCCATATCACCCAATGCGCCTGTACCGAAGTCCCACCATCCGCGCCAGTTCCAAGGCTGGTAAACGTTGTTGTAAGGACGATACTTTGCAGGACCGAGGAACAGATCCCAATTCAATGTATCGGGAATGGGGTGTACCTCTGAAGGAACCATCAAGCCCTGAGGCCAGATAGGACGGTCGGTGAAGGCGTCAACGTGAGTAACCTCACCAATCTCGCCATTCCAAATCCAGTCGCAAATCAGACGAACACCCTCGGCTGAAGAGCCCTGATTACCCATCTGAGTAGCTACGCCATTCTTTGCTGCGAGCTTGGTCAACAGACGAGACTCATATACAGAGTGCGTCAACGGCTTCTCGCAATATACGTGCTTGCCCAAATCCATTGCAGTAGCAGAGATCAATGCGTGGGTATGGTCGGCAGTGGCGCACATAACGGCGTCAATCTCGTTACCCATCTTGTCATACATCTCGCGCCAATCCCAGAAACGCTTTGCATTTGCATAGCGGTTGAAGGTGTTCTGTGCATACTTCCAATCGGTATCGCACAATGCTACGATATTCTCCTGCTCGAGGTCGCGCAATACGCTTGCACCACGACCACCAACACCAACACCGGCGATATTCAACTTATCAGATGGTGCTTTGTGACCAAAAGCAGCACCCATTACGTTAGAAGGGACAACTGTCATCGCTGCCAGACCTGTTGCCGAGGTCTTCAAAAAATCAGCTCTTGAAATCTTCTTTGACATAATTGAAGTTATTAAGTTGGTTAATATTAAGTTTGTAACTATTTATGTTCAATAAATATTATCTGTTTACTTCGTTTGCATCTGGGCCATTCCGATACCCACTCCATCCAAGTATTGCGATAGAGTAATCGGCCATCACAGCCATTCTCGCCGTCACTACCTTGACCGCCATTACCGCCGCCACTGCCATTACCGCCCTCCGTGACGTACGCTAAAATCTTACGCTGTCGAGTAACTCGACGTTCCGCAGGCTGCGCTCAACGCAGTTTTGGGGCGGAAGAGGGAAGTTGCTTACCTCGATAAAAATATCTTTTACACCGCACTCACCCGCTACGCGTATTATCTTGTCGAAATCGATGCGTCCGCTTTCGGTAGTAATATCTACGTCGTGCAGGTGTAGTGATGCTATGCGCTTGCCATATCGCTTTATTAATTTACAGATGTCAGCGTTGGCTTCGGTTGCCTCCAATGTGTCGATCTGGAACGATACCTGCTCGGGCGAGGTTGCAGCGGCAATCTGGTCGAAAATTGATTCGTTGCCCTGCTCTCCCTGCTCTGTAAGTTCACGTCGCGAGGGGTGGTAGCAAAATATCATCCCCTGCTCGTTCGCCATTGCTCCTACTGCCGAGTAGTATTGCGCATAATCATTCACCGTTGCGGCACTACTCTCCATTGGGTAGCTTGGCGTTGTCACATAACGACATTTCATCGCAACAGCACTCTCGATAGCCTTCTCCCACCAAGCTTTATCTTCCGCGCTCAATGTTGTCGGCTCCTCCGCGCTCAATGTTGTCTGCTCCTCTGCTTTCGATGATGCCCCCTCCGGAGTTGCCTCTTCAGGCGTTGCACCATCCTGTGTCGTCCGCTCTGGCTTTTCATAGAACTTGTTGAGGTAGAGTCCCGCAATCTTCAGCCCCGAGGATTGTGCCAAATGGCGTAACTCTTCGGCTTTGACTCCATACGATGTGCCGTTGTAGTAACATCCGACCTCTACCATCGTATAACCCATCTCGCCCACTTCGTAGAGCGTACCCGATGGGCTGTCGTACATTGTAGCATCCAATGATGGCAGATGTAGTCCAATGTCGGGAGCTATACCGCTCAGGGCCTCTTCTACTACTTCGTTGAACGACTCGGCAGCCTTTTTCAGACCTATGACGCTCTGCGCCGCCTCCATCATCGATGATAGCCCTTGTTTGAAAAATCCTAATCTGTCCATCTTTTTATATCACGCTTTGGTTACAACTTGCTCTTTTTTGCATTTGTTACCAAAGTTCCTCGATCTATTCTTTGACCGCTTGGTCTTACTCTACCTTGTTGTCAGCCTCCTCGTCGGCCTCGGCGGTGTTGCCTTCTGCCTCTTTACTCGGGGGTGTTAGCGTTACCCTCTGACTCTTTCTTTGCCTCGGCTTTAGCCTTCTCGGCTGCCAGCTGTGCCTGATAGGCGGCCTCCTCCTTTGCCTTTTGAGCCTCAATCTTTGCGGCTATGCCTATACCATACTCGTAAAGGGCGTAGCAGGGTACAAATATAAAAATCTGACTCACTACATCGGGCGGAGTGATAACAGCGGCAAAAACCAGCAAAAGCACTGCTGCAATTTTACGATACTGGCGCATTCCATCCGATGTGATTATGCCTATTGTCGATAGCAGGCGAATCAGCAATGGTAGCTGGAACGCTATTGCCGCGGCGAACGATACGCCCATCACGGTTGACATAAACGAGCTTACCTCGATGATGTTGTTAATCTGGTCGCTTACTTGGTAATTTCCCAAGAAGTTTACTGCCAGCGGGGCGATGATATAGTAACCAAACAACAATCCCATCACAAACCATATTGGCGTCTCGATAACATAGCGTATGCTGCGACGACGCTGGTGGGGCGGAATGGCAGGCTTAACAAAGAGCCATAGTTCCCAAATCAAGTATGGGAAAGCGATAACAAAGGCACCTACGATAGAACTCTTGATGTGCAGCATAAACTGACCTGCCATCTTGTTGTTGAACAGCTCGACCGTCTCGGGGTGGATGTTCAACGCCTCGGAATTTAGCACCTTGGCCAACCAGGCAAAGAACTGATTTGTAGGGAAAGTTTCACGAATCGGAGCGAATATTACCTCAAGCACAATGCCCTTTATCGAGAACATCACGATAAAGAGCAGGACGAAAACTACAACTACACGAACAAGAATCTTGCGCAATTCGTCAAGATGCTCGCCGAATGTCATATCCGCGTCGTCGTTGATAGCCTTGTTACTCATTTCGGTATATCAAACGGTTGACTCCTACTTGTTTTCGGGTTTCTTGTCCTCCTCCTCAATATCCTTTGAGGCGGTGTTTACCGCATCCTTGAACTCGCGAATACCACGGCCGGCACCACGCATCAATTCGGGCAATTTTTTACCGCCAAAAAGTAACAAAAGTGCAATGACGATTAGAAAAATCTCCGATGCGCCAAGGCCGCCGATGAATAGTAAATTCATAATTGTATAATTTTAAAAAATTTAATAAATCAAAATATTAACTTTCGATGCCAAAATTAAGCATAAAATTTCGTTTGTCCAAGTGTGCGATGACTTTTTTTGTAACAAATTTGACGTTTATAATTGCGGTTTGTTAATCGTAATTTGTATTCCCCATTTATGAGGTTTTATTTTGTAATCTTTTGGTCTAAATTGATTCTCTGATTTTTATCCTATTGCACGTGTTGGGGTGTGATGCATATTTATGCGTCGAGTAAATACAATAAAGGCCACCCGAAGGCGGCCTTAACAGACTCTTATTTTGGGATTATAAATAATCCTCGAAGTATGCTGTAATCTTGTCGTAGAGGTGTACCGCATCGCGACCGAATACGTTATGCTCGGCTACGGGATAGGGGAAGTAATCTACGGGAATGGTATGCTTGATACACTCCTGAATGAAACTCAACGAGTGCTGCCATACGCAAGTGCCATCGATAGCACCCTGACAGATGAGCAACTTACCCTTCAAGTTCTTGGCATTGTTGATGAGCGATGTCTTGGCGAAGCCTTCGGGATTGTTGTGAGTGTTGTCCATATAACGCTCGCCATACATAATCTCGTACCACTTCCAGTCGATTACCGGACCACCCGATACACCGACCTTGAATACCTCAGGGTAGTTGGTCATAAGCGAGATTGTCATAAATCCGCCGTAGCTCCAGCCGTGAACACCTACGCGGTCGCGGTCGCACCACTCGTGTGAAAGCAACCAGTTGAGACCTGCCATCTGATCCTGCATCTCGCACTGTCCGCACTGGCGATGGATAGCCTTCTCATACTCGGCACCGCGATTTGATGTGCCGCGATTATCCATTACGAATACGACGTAGCCGCGCTGTGCCATAAGCATCTCCCAGCGACGCAACTGCGCCTGATATGTGTTCTTAACCATCTGTGAATGAGGGCCTCCGTAAACATAGAGAATGACGGGATACTTCTTCGTAGGATCGAAGTTCATAGGCTTAATCAAGCGGTAGTAGTTGTCGTACTTGCCATCGGCACTCTTAACCGAGCCAAGCTCGATGGGCAGGAAGTTGTAACCAACGGTAGGGTCGGGAGCGCGGAACAACTCGCGGCCGGGCTTGAGGTCGGTACGGCCCATCTCAACAACGCGAGGAACGTTGAGTGAAGAGTAGTTGTCGAGATAATACTTTCCGCTCTTGCTCATCGAGATGTTGTGCCAGCCCTCGGCAGTTGTTAGACGAGTCTGCTTGCCGCTCTTTAGCTCGACCATAAACAGGTGATTATCGACGGGTGAAACCTCGGCCGATGTGTAGAACACAAACTTATCGTTCTGACCTACATACTGAACGTCGGCATCGGTCTTTGTAAGACGCTCTACATTGCCCGCGTCGTCGCAAAGGTAGAGGTTGTAGTATCCGTCGCGGTTGTTGGTCGAGTAGATAAAGCGTGAAGGATCGCTCTGAAGCCAGATCAAGTCGTGCTGCGGCTCGACAAACAGATCGTTATGCTCGGTAAGGATTGTTGCAATTTTCTCGCCCGTTGAGGCATCGTAAGAGTTAAGTGCAACGTTCTCCTGTGCGCGGTCCAGAACCTGAATATATATGCGCTTTGAATCGGGTGACCAAGTGATGCATGTGAGGTAACGCTCGTCGTCGAACTCCGTAACATTCAAATAGATAGTCTCGCCGGTCGAGATGTTGTAAACGCCCAACTTAACATGCTCCGATGCCATTCCGTTCATCGGATATTTTATGTTCTTAAGTGTGCCCGTACGGGTAGTGATGTCCAACATCGGGAAGTCAGAAACGCGCGACTCATCCTTCTGGAAAAATGCCAACTGCGTAGCGTCGGGCGAGAAGAAAATGCCGTGAGTAATACCAAACTCGTTACGGCTGACGCTCTGACCACTTACGATGTTCTTATCCTCAAAAGCGGTTACTGCTTTGTGGTTTTCACCATCGAACAAATAGAGATTATTCTCGATTGTGTAGGCAAACAGCGGGCCGTTGTTGGGCTGGTGAGTGACGTTTGCAATCTGCTTATCCTTAACAGTGGGGAAGGCGTGCTGCGAGAGAATGCTTCGGCTCTCGAGATCGATGGTGTAGATCTTTCCCATTGTGCTGACTACAAGATTACCAGCCTTGTCGAAGGTGTAGCGGGGCATGTGTGTAAATGTGTCGCCAAGCAATTCGTCAATCTCTTGCTTTGAAATAAGCGTACGGCTCTTGCCTGTGCGGGCATCGGTCGCAACGATGGCGTTGTCAACGGTCGTAGCGTAGCTATCGGTCGCACCGATCCACTGAACGGCGAAATTCTTTGGAGAGAGTGCTCGGTTAAGCACTACATCCTCGTTTGTGAGCAGTTTTGACTGCGGCTCCTGTGCCACGGTAGAAAATGTTGTCATAAGTGCGGCAACTGCCATAATTAAAAGTTTTCTCTTCATTGTGTTTTATAATTTTGTGTTTAGTTATCACGCATACTATGCGAAATTAGGAAAAAATTGTCATATACGCAATTTTTGTCTATAACAGATTTGTTTTCCTTGGTGGCAATTTGTAACTTTACACCATAAAATTAATTTTTATTTGCTATGAAAAGAGTCTTTTTATCAGTAATAGCTCTTGTTGCGGCTGTTACGGTTATGGCCCAAACTCCTTATTGGAAAGAGGTATCGACGGTTGAGGTTAATCGTGTTGCACCGCGTGCCGAGTTTGTTACCTATTCCGACAAGGCCGAGGCCAAAGTGGGCGATTTCTCGACTTCGGAGAATTATCAGTTGCTTAATGGAACGTGGAAATTCCTCTTTTTTGACGCTTATGGTCAAGTGCCCGAGAATGTGACAGATCCTGCGACCGATTCGTCGGCGTGGGACGACATTAAAGTGCCGGGAAACTGGGAGCGTCAGGGTTATGGTGTAGCAATTTATACCAACCATCCTTATGAGTTCAAGCCTCATAAGCCGCAGCCACCACAGCTGCCCGAGGAGAATCCCGTAGGTGTCTATCGTCGCGAATTTACACTCGATAAGGCGTGGGACGGCAAGGATATCTATCTGAATGTAGCGGGCGCAAAGTCGGGCGTCTATGTCTATATCAATGGCCGCGAGGTGGGCTATAGCGAGGACTCTAAAACGCGCGCACAGTTCCTCATTAACGACTATGTTAAGTTCGATGGCGAGAATACCCTTGTGTTGAAGATATTCCGTTGGTCAACGGGTTCTTACCTCGAGTGTCAGGATTTTTGGCGCATCAGCGGAATAGAGCGCGATGTATATCTCTCGGCTCAGGAGAAGACCTCAATCGCAGACTTCGACGTGGTATCGACCTTTGGCGAGGATTTGAAGGATGGTATTTTCGAGTTGGATATTATCACTTCGGGTAGTGGTCAGTGTGAGGTAGGCTACGAACTCAAAGATGCTGCCGGCAAGGTTGTCTTGACCGATAGCCAAAAGGTGCAGGGCGGTAAGACCGCATCGTTTGAGGGTGTTGTTGCCGATGCTGCAAAGTGGTCGGCCGAGTGTCCTAACCTCTATCACCTTGTAATGAGTATCAAGAGTGGCGATAAGACGGAGTATGTTCCTTTCAACGTAGGTTTCCGCCGCTTCGAGATTAAGCAGCTAAACGAGCGTCATTGGGTATTCTTGGTGAATGGCGAGCCTGTTAAGTTCAAGGGTGTGAATGTTCACGAGCATAACGAATATACGGGCCACTACATCACCGAGGAGGATATGCGTCACGACTTGGAGATTATGCGTCGCAACAATATCAACGCCGTTCGTACGGCGCACTATCCCCAGCCCCGTCGTTTCTATGAGTTGTGCGACGAGATTGGTATCTATGTATATTGCGAGGCTAATATCGAGTCGCACGGTATGGGCTACACACTCGATAAGGGCCGCACGTTGGCAAATAATCCCGATTGGAAGGTGCCTCATCTGGATCGTATCAACAATATGTATATTCCTCTTGAAAAGATAATGACATTTGTAGAAAGATTTAACCAAGGAGAAAACTAATGAGTGAATCTAGAAAATTTCCAGCAAAAATTCTTAAAGTGCGGGATGAGAAAACAATAGTAATAGATAGAGGAC
>JAGBIR010000074.1 GCA_017934845.1 Alistipes sp.
AGCTCCTCGATCGAGATTTTCTCCTCCTCGATCAATGCTGAGACAACCGACTTATAGGAGTTTTCGAAGTAACGTGTAACTACATTTCCAAGAACGCACTTTGAGTACTCCTCCTGCGAGATAATAGCATAATAGCGATACGTATTACCAAAAACCTCATGGTCAACAAACCCTTTGGCCTCGAGCATACGAACCATTGTCGATACGGTATTAAAGTGAGGTTTGGGCTCATCGTATAACGCAACAATATCCTTTACAAACATTGCTCCTCGCTCCCATAAGAACTGCATTATCTCCTCCTCTTTATTTGTCAACTTTTGCATAATTGCAGAGTTTTATTGTTTAACTACCACAAAGGTAACTAAAAAATTTTCACATACAACTATTTTTCATAGTTTTTCAACTAAAATTTTTAGTTCTAGCTAAAACAAACAAAAAAAAGGCGAGAAATCATCACTCCTCGCCCCAAAATCATATCGCACATAACATCCGAATACACTACTCCATCTCAATCATTCGGCAATTGAATTTATCCTTAATCACGCCATCTTGCAACACGACTAAGCCGTTTCTTGCGCGAAGCATTGTCTTCATAACCGTAGCATCGATATTATAGCATCTGATGGGCTGGCTGCCGCCAAAGCTATGGAAATATACCTCCTCCAGCGGCTCGGGAGTAAGGCACACCACATAGACATCGTTTTGCTCGGCATACTCAATCACGCCACGCAGACGCGCGGCACACTTATCATTAAGTCGGTCAAAATTGGTTACACAAATAAAGTACACAAGGCCCTTACGAGTTAATATCTCGGTCGTAACATCACCCTCAGCATCGGAAATTAGGAACTCGCTAACCAACGCTTCAACATTCGGCACCTCGTTCTCAACGCGGGTCTCGACCCACTCCCACTTCTCATCGTTCTGCCACTCGGTATCGTCAATTGAAAACTCGCGCAGCTTACCCGTGCGGCGATTACGATATACCAAGACATACTCCTCCTCAGCCTCCTCAATCTCGTGACGTTGCGAATTAATCATCTCGTAGATATTGGCCCCCTTCTTATAAGGGAGAAAATCCATAATCGGAAGGTTGAAATAGCTATACACCCCCACGCCCATCGCAATAGTACAGAACGTAGCTGTAAGAATCAGCTCGCGACGGCTAAACGCAAAGGCACTATGGCGGCGATAGCGATACCACACCACAACAACCATTGGCAGGATAAGCAGATTCTTAAAGAAGGTCTGCCACGGCGTAAGTTTCAATGCATCACCGAAGCATCCACAATCCTCAACAGGAATCCACGTCGCACTCAGGAACGTCAGCACAGTAAAGAATATCATCGACACCAGAGCAAAGATGGAAATAAGGCGTGTACGCACCTTGAAAAACAGCATCAAACCCATCATCAACTCGGCACCACACAACCATATCGAGAATATCATACTCGCTGGCATAAGCTCCTCCAAGCCGTAAATCGATAGGTACTCATTGACCTTCAATGCCGTCCCCCACGGATCGACCGCTTTTACGAAGCCCGAAAATATAAACACTACAGCCGCAGCGATACGGCAAATGTGTGACAATATATTTAATCCTCGCGAAACCATTACTTATTAATATAAGGTGTAACAACCTTCATAATTCTTTCGAAAATCACTTCAGGCAAGGCCATTGCACCCTGCTCGCTGCAATCGACAACGTGCATATTGGCATCATACTCCGCAGCATCGATATATACTCGTCTTACTGCCTGCTGCAAATCGAGTGACTGTTCGTGGATATCCTGCGCACCATTCAGATAGTCACGATCATCGCCCGTACGCGCCTCACGCAACTTCCTTTCGGTAAAGGCAAACGGCACATCGAGGAAGAGCGACACATCGGGACGCGGAATGGCAAAATAGTCATACTCCAGCGACAAAATCCATTTGCGCAACTTCTCGCGCTCGGCCGGATCGGCTACTTTTGCACACTGATAACCAATGTTGGAATATACATAACGGTCGCAAATCACAACCTTACCCTCGTCAATCCATCGGCGAATCATCGCCGCTGCATCGCGACGATCGCCGGCATAGAGCATCGCTACGATATATGGATCGACCTGCTCGACACTACCCAACTCGCCACGCAGGAAACGCGCAATCAAATCGCCGAAATAGGGCGCATCGAAACGCGGGAAATGAACATACTCACTCGGGATGCCCTGCTCGGCAAACATACGTTGCAAATTGGCAATCTGGGTTGATTTTCCACAACCATCTACTCCCTCAAGGACTATAAACATATAATTTAAGTTTGTTAGCAAATCTTATTCTATCGCAGCATACGCACCGCTCGCTGCACGCCTGCGACCAAAGCCTCAACATCGGTCCGCGTATTATACATAGCAAACGAGGCTCGGCACATTCCCGTAATACCATAGTGCGTCATCACCGGCTCGGCACAATGCTGACCCGTACGAATCGCCACGCCAAGTTTATCGAGAATCATACCCACATCGTAATGATGCACACCCTCGACATTAAACGACACGATTGAGCATTTTTCGGGAGTTGTACCATATATCCTCAACCCCTCAACCTCCGAGAGTAGCTCCTCGGCATAGCGCGTTAGCTCCGCTTCGTGCTGTTCTACGGCCGCCAAATCCAAATTATTCAAATAGCGTACAGCCTCGCCCAGCGTGATAGTATCGACATAGTTAGCCGTACCCGCCTCGAACTTTAGCGGCAATGGAGCATAAGTCGTCTTGGCAAATGAGACACGATCGACCATATCGCCACCGCACAAGAATGGTGGCATCTGCTCCAAAATCTCGCGCTTACCATACAGCACTCCCGTTCCCGTAGGGCCATAGAGTTTATGCCCCGAGAAGGCATAGAAATCGCAATCCAACTCGGCTACATTAACTCCGCCATGCACCACGCCTTGACAGCCATCTACCGTAACCAAAGCTCCCGCGGCGTGTGCCTTTTGGATTATACATCGCAAATCGGGACGTGTTCCCAAAGTGTTGGAAGCCTGCGTAACGGCAACCATTCGTGTACGGTCGTCGAGCAAATGGTCCAACATATCAGTTTTCAAAGCGCCCTCGTCATCAAACTCAAGCACTCGAATCTCGACCCCCTTGCGCTCTGCAATGAGCTGCCACGGAACGATATTCGAATGATGCTCCATCTCGCTGATGATAATATTATCGCCCTTAGAGAGGAACTTCTCGCCCCAAGCATAGGCCACCGTATTGAGCGACGCAGTAGCTCCGGCAGTAAAAATAACCTCCTCACGATGTGCCGCACCGATAAACTCGCACACCATGTCACGTGCCGCCTCGTACATTCGCGTAGCCTCATCCGAGAGATGATGCACTCCACGATGGATATTGGCATTGCACTCGCGATAGATACGCTCCACGCACTGAATCACACACTCGGGCTTTTGAGCCGTAGCTCCGCTGTCGAGATAGACCAGCGGCTTACCATTCACCTCGCGCCCCAGAATCGGGAAATCCCTTCGTATGGTATCTACGTCAAACATCTTACAACAATTCAAGTTTTGCAGTCATCTCCTCGGCCAGCACCTCACCTAAAGAGCCCAGCGGCAATACTATATCGCGCACAAAGCCATCAATTTGCAGACGTTTTGCATGCGCCTCCGACAGACCGCGCTGACGCATATAAAGGATAGCATCGCCATCCAGCTGTCCCACCGTTGCACCGTGAGAACACTTCACATCGTCGGCATAAATCTCCAACTGCGGTTTTGTTACAATATGCGCCTCACGCCCGATCTCAATATTGCGGCTCGTTTGGCGTGCATCGGTACGCTGCGCATCCTGCGCCACATAAACCATTCCGTTAAACTCACCAAAAGCCTTACCGCCGGCAATACCTTTGATAAGCGAGTCACTCTGGCAATCAGCCGACATATGGTTTACCCTTACTCCCATTCGCTGACGCTCCTCACCGCCTGCAATAAAGGCTCCACGCAACTGATTCGAGGCGTTTCGGCCATTCAAATCGACGGTATAGTCGGCAATGGCATCGCCCAAGACAATAGTGGTAAATTCGCATCGGCTGTCGGCCTGCTGATTAACCTTGCACTCCACAAAGCCTCCGCCCAAGATCACCTGCACAACCTTCAGCACAGAATTCTGCGCCAAATCGAAATTCAGGCGTACCGTGTCGTTGTTGCGATGCACAACGATAAGCGAACGCTGCATCTGCTCACCAAGCACACAATCGCTATCGGTCGGATTTACCCAAACCTCCGACTTTGCGCCCTCGGCCAATACAACCTCACCCATCGCGGGCAACGTTCCGCCTTCGGTGTTTACACCCTGCTCTTGAATATAGTCAAGCAATCCCATTCCTCTACTCCTTATGCTCGTTAATAAGCCAATCATAACCCTCTTTCTCCAGCTTCAGAGCCAGCGATTTATCGCCCGAATAGATAATACGGCCATTATAGAGGACGTGGACATAATCGGGCACGATATAATCCAGCAATCGCTGATAGTGGGTAATGACGATAGTTGCATTCTCTGGGGTGTGCAACTTTGTAACACCCGTAGCAACAATTCGCAGCGCATCGATATCGAGGCCCGAATCGGTCTCATCCAACACGGCAAGCGCGGGATTGAGCATCGCCATCTGGAAAATCTCATTTTTCTTCTTCTCGCCACCCGAGAAACCCTCATTTACGGCGCGCGACGTAAGTTTTGAATCCAACTCCACGACCTTGCTCTTCTCACGCATAAGGCGCAGGAACTCGCCCGCCGACAAAGGCTCCTCACCACGGAACTTGCGTTGCTCATTTACGGCCATCTTCATAAAGTTAGCCATCGTAACGCCGGGAATCTCCACCGGATACTGAAAGCCGAGGAACAAACCCATACGGGCGCGATCCTCAATCGACATCTCCAGTAGATTCTGACCCATAAACTCTACCGAACCTTCGGTTACGGTAAACTTATCATTGCCGGCCAGCACCGAAGCAAAGGTACTCTTACCCGAGCCATTAGGGCCCATGATGGCGTGTACTTCGCCGGGCTTAACCTCGAAGTTAATGCCCTTCAAAATCTCCTTATCGCCAACCGACGCATGTAAATTTTTAACTGTAAGCATATATTGTATTTTTTCTTATTATCGTTATTTAGGTAGTGTTAAATCAATCTTCAATTCTGAATTTTGAATTTTAAATTCTTAATCCCCACTATCCTACCGAGCCCTCAAGGCTTAGGGCCAAGAGTTTCTGAGCCTCTACGGCAAACTCCATCGGCAGCTTTGCCAACACCTCGCGGGCATAGCCATTCACAATCAGGCCTACGGCATCCTCGGTCGATAGTCCTCGCTGATTACAGTAGAAGAGCTGCTCCTCCGAGATCTTCGATGTCGTAGCCTCGTGCTCCAACACTGCCGTAGGATTATACGACTCCACAACAGGGAAGGTGTGCGCACCGCACCTGTCGCCAATCAACAGCGAATCACACTGCGAATAGTTGCGTGCATTTTCGGCACCCTTCGACACCTTCACCAAGCCGCGATAAGCATTCTGGCTTCGTCCGGCCGAGATACCCTTCGACACTATTCGGCTACGTGTGTTGCGACCAATGTGTATCATCTTTGTTCCCGTATCGGCCTGTTGGAAATTGTTTGTCATTGCCACCGAATAGAACTCGCCCACCGAGTTATCGCCCAGCAGCACACAGCTCGGATACTTCCATGTAATAGCCGAGCCTGTTTCGACCTGCGTCCACGACAAGCGACCATTCTCGCGGCACATACCGCGCTTCGTGACGAAGTTATAGATTCCGCCCTTGCCATCCTTATCACCCGGATACCAATTCTGAACGGTAGAGTACTTTACTTCGGCATCCTTCTCCACTATGATCTCAACGACAGCAGCGTGCAACTGATTCTCATCGCGGCGTGGCGCAGTACAACCCTCAAGGTAGCTCACATAAGCACCCTCGTCGGCAACAAGCAACGTACGCTCAAACTGGCCCGTACCTTCGGCATTTATACGGAAATAGGTCGATAGTTCCATCGGGCAGCGCACCCCCTTCGGGATGTAGCAGAACGAGCCATCAGAGAATACTGCCGCGTTCAATGCCGCATAGAAGTTATCGGTATAGGGGACAACCGAGCCAAGATATTTCTTAATCAATTCGGGATATTCGCGTATTGCCTCCGAAATAGAACAGAAGATAATACCCTTCTCGGCCAAAGTCTCACGGAAAGTAGTTTTTACCGACACCGAGTCCATAACCGCATCAACAGCCACGCCCGCCAGAGCCATCTGCTCCTCCAAAGGAATACCCAGCTTGTCGAACGTACGCTTCAACTCGGGATCAACCTCGTCCATCGAGCCCAACTTCTTCTTGGGCTTCGGTGCAGCGTAATATATGATATCTTGAAAATCAATCTCGGGGATATCGAGATGCGCCCAAGTGGGCAGTTTCATAGTCTGCCAATGGCGGAACGCCTTCAGACGACGCTCCAGCAT
>JAGBIR010000075.1 GCA_017934845.1 Alistipes sp.
GCTGCTCCTCGACCTGCTCCATGTGGTTCAAGTAGAGGTGAGTATCGCCCAATGTGTGGACAAACTCTCCGGGCTGAAGTCCGCACTCCTGTGCAATCATCATAGTAAGCAGAGCATACGATGCGATGTTGAACGGCACGCCTAAAAATGTATCGGCACTGCGTTGATAGAGCTGGCACGACAGGCGGCCATTGGCAACGTAGAATTGGAACAGCACGTGGCAGGGTGGCAGAGCCATATCCTCAACCTCGGCAACATTCCACGCCGAGACAATCATACGACGCGAATCGGGATTGTGCTTGATGGTATCGATAACCTGCTTTATCTGATCAATACACGAACCATCGGCCTTGGGCCAGCTGCGCCACTGATAACCATAAACGTGATTCAAATCGCCAAAGGTATAACCATCAATTGGCGAGGGAATACGCTGCTGTGCCGCCTCGAGGAATGTCTCCATTGCGACGGGCAACACTCCGTGTCGGATACACAACTCGTTGTAGTAACGGAATGCGTCGTTATCCCAAATATGCACGCCGTTATCGACCAAATATTTTATGTTGGTATCGCCCGAGAGGAACCATAAAAGTTCGTGGATGATACCCTTCAGAAACACCTTCTTTGTTGTGAGCAGAGGGAAGCCTTCTGCCAAGTCGAAACGCATCTGATGGCCGAAAACGCTGCGTGTACCAGTGCCGGTACGATCGCTCTTGACGATACCCTCATTTTTGATTCTTCTTAAAAGATCGAGATACTGTTTCATTAGCTGAAGTTGTTAAGTGTTATGTTGCCTTCGGCATCGAGTGTCGCGTAGTTGATAGTAGAGTCGGTCCAATCGCTCAAAAATATTACTCGCAAGCCTTCCTCCGTGTGATCGTGTCCCAAATGCAGATGGCCGAAAATCGTGTAATCGGTATCGGGATGCTCGCGCTTACATTCGCGGGCGTAATCTATCAAAAACGAAAGCGAATCGATGGTTGCCGGCTTTGGGTGCGACTTGCGTGATTTATTGCTCCACCATTTGCCGAATCGCATAGCCAAATCGGGATGTACCAGCCACGAGAATATCGTGCGCAATGTCTTTGAGCGGAAGCCTGCGTTCATAAATCGCAGCAGCGGTTTATCCTTGATGTTCATATTGTCGCCGTGAGCGATGAACAACTTGCGACCGGACAACGTATAAAAACGTGGTGCATACTCAATCTGCACGCCACATTCGCGCTGCAGATAGTCGTAGCACCACATATCGTGATTTCCTATAAAAAATATGATCTTCACACCACGGTCGGTCAGCTCCGAGAACTTTCCCAGCACTCGCGAGAAACCCTTTGGAACAACCTCGTTATATTCAAACCAGAAGTCGAAAATATCGCCTACCAGAAAAATTGTGTCGGCATCCTTTGCCGCCATATCCAACCATCGGATGAAGCGTCGCTCCGTGCAACGAGATTGTTGCTCGTCGCCGGCGCCAAGATGAACATCCGAGGCGAAGTAATACATTTCGAAAAGTATTAGATATGACGTTTAACCTCAGCCTCCAAATCCTTGCCAATGAGGTCTTTACCCACAATCTGACCCTTGCGGTCGATAATGTAGTTTGCGGGGAGCTTGCGAATGTTATACTCGCCAATAACGGGAGAGGCGTCACCCTTCAGGTCGCATACCGAAATCCAAGGCAACTTCTGCTCCTGAATAACATTAATCCACGCAGCCTTTGAAGTGTCGATAGCTACCTGATAAATCTCGAATCCCTGGTCGTGATATTTTGCATATAGCTCCTTCAAATCGGCATTCATAGCGTTGCTATTACCTGCGGCAGCCGACCAGAACTGAAGAAGTATAACCTGACCCTTCAAATCGTTGAGCGAGCGATTCTTGCCAAACATATCGGGCATATTAATCTCGGGAAGATCAGCCTCCTGAATCTCCGACAAAAGTTTGATTTGCGCCTCCATACGAGCAATCTGGCTACGCAAGATAGGGAGATATGGGCTGTCGGGATATGTCTCGGCAACAGCATCAGCTACGGCGCGATAGTAAATAACGTCGCCATTACCGTTGAACAGATAATGATCGTTGGGCAGACGCTGATGCAGTGCATAAACAGCGGCAATGTGATCCTTGTTCTCGACGATGAAGTGTAGCTGCGCCTTCTTAATATCGAGGTAAAGACGTGAATACTCTGCCGAAATTGCCTTTACCTGCTCCTCTGAAAGCTCGTCGGTAATGTTGGCAATAATGGAGTTGAGTTTGATAGCTCCCTCGATGTAACTCTTGTTGAAAAGCTGCAACAGTTCCGACTCCTCCGAGCCCTCGACCGTATAGTTAAGCGACGCTTTGCCTGCGGCGTTAAGCTCGATGTTGTCGCCACCTGCCAACAGCAAAGGGATGCGCTCGTTGTCGATAACTACGTTGTAGAGCGTTGGTGTTGCGGCAACTTTATCCAACTTTAGGTTGAAGCGTCCCTCTTCGTCCAAGCGAATAGAGTCCAACAGAATCTGCTCCAAAGCAGTAGCCTGCTCAAGATAGACCATATCGGCTTGTGTGCCAACAAAGCGGCCTGTGATTTTCACTTTCGATGATTGGCACGATGTCAAAGCGGCCAAAAGTAACGCTGATACAATAAATATTCTCTTCATATTCGTTATGAGGTTTCTAAACAAAATACAAATATAAGCCTTTTTTGAGAATAACGCAAAATTACTTTTGTGAATTGTGCTTAACGACAGTACTATTTGCCGATTTTTGATTCTGCGTCTTGCCTCGTTGAGCTGTATTTTTTGCTGTACTCTTCTGCGGAGTGCGCTGCGCGCTCTTTTGCTGACGTGCCGAAAGGTGGTTTTTATAATCACTTCGGAGATTATTCAAAGCAACTTCGTCTAGCTTAATGCTGTTGCCAGACAAAAGTTTTATATCTTTTATGATACTCTCGTTGTTGGGATGCTCCTGATTAAATTCAAAGCTCTTTGTGCGCATATAACGAGCCAAAGAATCGATAGCTGAATCCAACGCAACTTGATTGTCCTCCGTACGCAGGGCCTGCAACATGAGGGCTACATATTTGCCATAGTGCTTGAACACGATACGCTCTTGCGGATATTTCAATCGCGCAGGTGTTACGGTTAACTCCTCACGCGTGGGACGCGCATACGGAGAATCCACATCGAGCTGAAAATCAGACATCATAAAGAGGTGATCCCACAATTTATGGGCAAAGTCGGCCGTGTCGCGTAGCGTAGGTTGCAGGTTTCCCATAACGGCAATAACGGCGCGAGCTTGGCGGTTTCGCTCTTCGCGATCTTCGATAGTCATCAGGTGATCGACCATCTTGTGAATGTGGCGTCCGTACTCGGGTAGGTAGAGTTTACGGCGCGTGTTGTTGTAGTTCTTTCTCATATATTTAACTCTCGATTCCTAACCCGATGCGCCTTAGGAAATGTTCTTGAAAGTCTCCGAACGAGACTTTTTGGCCATCGGGGATGAACCTTTTTTAGGTAAAAAGATTGAGATCTTAAAGTCGGCAGCCTTGCATAGGGCAGATTGGAAAGACCGAAAAAGAGGCTATCTTTGATACTGCAAAGTAAGTATAAAATTCTTAAAAAACAAAATATGGCTAAAGTTTTAATACTCCAGCAATCAAAAAGTATGCGAAATACGTTGCGTGAGCGATTGGAGTTCGAGGGTATAGCTACTGCAGTGGCCTCTCGCGAGGAGCTTTCTGATGATTTTTGCCTCCGGAAAGGCTACGATGCAGTCATCGCGGGAGCCGATACATTGGGTGTCGAGAAGCTTGGTGTACCTTTTATAATAATAACATCGTCGGGATCGATAGAGGAGGCTGTTGCTGCCGTTAAATGTGGTGCGGAGGATTACCTGACCTCACCCGTCGATATGAATCGATTGCTGGGCTCGTTGCGCCGTATTGTGCAACGTGAGGATTCTATGTCGGAGCATCCTCCGATGGCCGCGCCGCGCCATAAGCGAAAGGCGGGAGGCGATGCCGAGCATATTATCGGCTCGTCGGCAGCGATTAATCACGTCAGGGAGTTAATCGACAAGGTTGCGCTGTCGGATGCGCGAGTGCTAATTACGGGCGAGAATGGTACGGGCAAGGAGCTTGTTGCGCGATGGCTACACGAGAAGAGTAGCCGCTCGGGGGCTCCATTTGTTGAGGTGAA
>JAGBIR010000076.1 GCA_017934845.1 Alistipes sp.
AAGTTGATGTTCTTCATCTGCTTCAACAACTCGTAAGTAGCCTTGGCCTGAGCATTACCCTTGCCCTCCTCCTCGCCGATGTTGAGCAACGCCACACGAGGATTCTTGATGCCGATTACGGCCTCGGCAAAGATTGAGCCCAAAAGACCATACTGTGCCAACACCTCAGGCTTGGCATCGACATTAAGACCTACGTCGAGAATTAAGCCCTGCCTGTTCATTACAATGGGCATAAAAGTCGATATTACGGGGCGGATAACACCCTTGATAGTACCAATAATGGTGGTACAACCAACCATCATAGCACCTGTCGAGCCGGCACTTGCGAAGCCATCGACCTTACCCTCGGCCAAGTGGTTGAAACCTACAACCATACTTGAATCCTTCTTGGCAACGAATGCGCGTGCGGGGTGGTCACCCATCTCGATAGTTTGTGTGGTAGCAACGATATCGAACTTATCGGCCGAGCACTTGTGCTTCTTAAGCAACTCGCGGATGCGAGCCTCGTCACCGAAAAGTACGATGCGGCTATCCTTACCCACTTTGTCCAATGCCATAATGGCACCTTCAACAGCAACCTCGGGAGCAAAATCGCCACCCATTGCATCTATACCGATTCTTAACATTTTGAGTCTGTTGTCGGGTTAATAAAATAAGAGAGAGCGCAACATTGGCTGTTGACTCTCTCTTTCTCAATCACTTTACTTACTCGGCCTTCTTCTCGATAGCCAACTTGCCACGGTAGAAACCGCACTCGGGGCATACGCGGTGGTAGAGTACCGCTGAGCCGCAGTTAGAGCAAGTAACAACCGTAGGAACTACGGCCTTGTAGTGAGTTCTTCTCTTGTCGCGTCGAGTAGACGACACTTTGTGTTTAGGATGTGCCATTTTACAATATTATTTTAAGTTATCGTTTATTTCTTTTTCAAGCTTTATTCTCCGCGCTCCTCACTCTCTAACTGAGCCTTCAATGCTGCCAACTTATTGAAGTCACCCTCGCCAATACCACGCTTTTCGCTCTGCTGGGCACGAGCCTCAATGGCCTCGATCTCCTCGTCAGTAGCGACAGCGAAACGTGCTATCATTTCGGGGTTGCATTCACCTTCGGGATGAACTCTCTGGTAAGGCAACGAAAGAACTATGCTTTCATATATGTACTGTGTTAAATCGACGGTGTCATCTGCTGGAGATATCCACATAATATCACCGTCGTATTCACCCTCCTCGTTAGAGATTCTAACAATCAGGTGGCCCTCATAGTCGATAGGAACTGCGCAATCCTCCAAGCATCGGTCGCACTCGCAAGTAACCTCACCCGAGATGGCAAAATCCATCTCCAACTGGTTGTCGGCCTTAAGCATAGTAAGCTCGACGGCGAGTTTACCACCCTTAATCTCGCGACTCTCATAGGCTGCAAACAACTCGTCATCGACCTCGAAGTGGAAGTCGTGAGTGCTGTTTTTCAAGCCCTTATAGGCGATGCTATATCTATTATTAAGCTCCATATCGCAATAAAAAGCAGGCAAATTTACAAACAATTCGCTGAAAAAGCAAATAATTTGTATTTTTGTGAAGATTAATACGATAAAAGTTTTCGGATTTGGCGTATTTTTGCCTCCGAGTGGCGATTGTCGAGCAAAAATTTGAGCTATGGGAGATGTTTTTCAGATTACGGTGAGCAGTAATTTTGCCGAGTTGTGGCGTTATAATATAGCTGTCGTGGCGGCCTGCTTCGATGCCGAGCATAATCAGTTGGAGGTCGTCGCCGAGCGTAGCCATTTGGCCGATGTGGGAGCTAATGTCGCTGTGGCTGAGAAGGCGTGGATGGCGCGTCATAAAATGGCGTTAAAGACCCCTGCATGTGAATCGATTGAGAGTATTATCTATCTGATTCCCCATACGTTGCCTACTGTTCGCCTAATTGAAGATACCGAGCCGTTTGAGATTCGTATTGTGGTAAGGCGTGGTAGCACGACTCTGCACGATGCACTGCACAAAGTAAACCAATGGTCGGGCGCATCAATTGAATTGAAGTTTTAGTAAATCCTACCTTTATATTTATTTATGGCTATTCCTTCGCTGGGATGGCCCTTTTCCGTTGGTGAGTGTGGTGGGGTAAGAGAAATTCTTTCTGCCCGTCTAAAATAAAAAAATCCGGCCACCCAATCGGGCAGCCGGAGCGTTATCTATGTTAGGATAGATTACTTGTTGTAAGCCTTCATAACAGAGATGAGGTCGAGAACCTTGTTAGAGTAACCCCACTCGTTGTCATACCAAGAAACAACCTTTACGAAAGTGTCAGTAAGTGCGATACCAGCCTTTGCGTCGAAGATTGAAGTACGAGCGTCACCCAAGAAGTCAGATGAAACAACGTCCTCAGCTACGTAACCCAAAACGCCAGCCAACTCGCCCTCTGAAGCAGCCTTCATAGCAGCGCAAATCTCGTCATACTTAGCAGGCTTTGCCAAGTTTACAGTCAAGTCAACAACTGAAACGTCCAAAGTAGGAACGCGGAATGCCATACCAGTGAGCTTACCGTTCAACTCGGGAAGAACTACGCCTACAGCCTTAGCAGCACCAGTTGAAGAAGGGATGATGTTGCCAGCAGCAGCGCGGCCACCACGCCAGTCCTTAAGAGATGGACC
>JAGBIR010000008.1 GCA_017934845.1 Alistipes sp.
ACATTGCGCCAATCATAGATTGATGCATTGATGAACATACGATTTTATTCTCCAAAAAGCCGATTACCATATTGAGTAACTCCTGCATCTTCTCGTTTACCTCGATAGCAGAAAATTCATATTGGAAATCATCCTTCGATTGTACACGCTGCGCCACAGCTCCCATATCACACAATGCGCCCGATAGCGCGGAGAAGTGGGCTACTACAATCTTCATATTACTTAATGGTGTTATTTGGTAATGTCCTCGATTGTAGCACATAAACATCTGTCGCTCACCAACAATATAATTTGAGCACTCTTCAGAATTAACACTACAATTTCCTTCAATGACAAAAACCAAATGGTTTACATCGCTTGAATCAATTTCAAACGTTTGGTGAGCATATGCCTGTTGGATATAAAATCCTTCATACGGTCGTTTGGCCATAGGGCAAGAATGCGGGCAGTTTTCTTTCATTTTATTCAAATTTTGTATCCACACAACAACGACACAACCCTTGTAAGGAGGTGCAATTTTGGTGTACAATATTATTCTATTATTATGGCATTACAAATATACAAAAAAAATTATAAAGCGGCAAAAGTATTTGCATTATAAACACTTTTTAACACTAACTGTTAATGATTTATGTTATGCGATATAATATTTATCATCAAATCATATTTTTCTCGCAACAAAAAGCTCCACAATCGATTTGATCGATTGTGGAGCCTATATCTGCCAAACTATGTTTACTACTGCACTACGCTATATTGCAACAATACAGCTTCGCGCGGATTGGCACATTGTAACGTGATTGACACCATCAACTCTCAACCGCTCATCGAGAATTGGCTACCATCGATTATATTCCGAACAAGGTAGTTTTTATCGGCATCCAAACCTTTAAGTTGCACATCACAGGTCGCAACACCACACTCGGGACGACGAAATGCCACTACAATACCCGAATTATCCGATTTACGGTTGAGCTGATAGGCCAACCACACATCATCGCCCGTAAGATCGCAAATACCGGTTAGCGGATAGTAATCCTCCATATAATAGGGGCGCAACTCATTAAATTTACTTACCGCGCGCTGCATATCCCCTATTCTGTCACCCATCGTGGTCAAGGCCCAATTCATCACCGCAGCACCACTCATACCCGACAGGAATGAATAGTAGTCGGATTTATATATGCCCGTACCGTGCAAGGGCAGGAATAGATTGAGTCCATAGGTGTGGCATTGGTAGCCATTAGGCTCACCATAACTATAATCGGTTCGCCACAGAGGAATACTGCGGCTCATCGTTTCAAGGTCTTTACGTCGTCCTCCCGAAGCGCAATTATCGATAACCATCCCGGGGAAACGCTCAAGGAGATAGTCCCAATAGGCATAGAGGCCCTCTATATGGCGAATCTCGCTTATTCCCACACGGCCGGGCGTATCGTTAGCCTCCCAATAGGGGGCAATAGACATATTAAAATCCTGGCGATAGTAATCGATAGCGTTCTCCTCGATAAAATTACCTATATATTTACACAACCAATCCAATGCCTGCTTATCTCCAAGATTATAAAGGTAATGCTTACTTGTTGAGGTTGACATCATCCATTCAGGGTGCTGCTCGGCAAATAGGGTTCCGGGGCATACGCGTTCAGGCTCAAACCACACCATAAACTTTGCCCCCAACGAGTGCGCTGCATCGGCCAAAGGCTTTAGGCCTCGAGGGAATCGCTCGGCATCGACCATCCAATTGCCCACCATATTATACCAATTACCACGAGCATTTAATGCTCCGCAACCGTCATACCATCCTGCATCCAACCAAAAGACTTCCGGTGTAATACCAAACTGCTTATGGCGCTTAATTAATGCCACGGCATACTCTTCCGTAAGGCAGCTGTACTCGTTACAAGGCGAGGGATCGCCCCAATCAAATCCGCCACACAGCGGAGCGTGACCATAATCATTGTCCACTTTATGAGTATGATGCGTGAGCATAAATTGACGAAACGCATTCTGCCCCGTCATATAATCACCGCCCTGCCAAAAGAGCATTGCTACGCGCGGAGTGCGAATACTCTCATTGGGATAGAGATGTAGGTCGAGTTTTTTCATTCCCGTATTGAGCGTCACACTACGATCGTCATTACACGCGATTGATGCCATCCACGTTCCTGTCCAACCTATACCCACAACCGCACCCTTGCCGTCGGGTGTAATAATATTGAAAAATGG
Organism: Alistipes sp.; assembly: GCA_017934845.1. Taxonomy (GTDB): domain Bacteria; phylum Bacteroidota; class Bacteroidia; order Bacteroidales; family Rikenellaceae; genus Alistipes. The sequence continues at coordinate 2,230 of JAGBIR010000008.1, forward strand.
GAATGCGTCGGTATCCGATGAGCGGCCATGTGCTGGACTCAGCGTAAGCTCGTCACCAGCCGGCACACTCTCGATGATAGGCATAAAATCTGCTCGCGCGCCATTACTACCCTTGGCGTGCAAGAGCTGAAATTCACCAGTCGATGCGGTCTGCATAGTCAGGTCAACGCACTTAAGATGGGTAATCTGACCGCTATTACCAGCCGACTTGTTAGTAAAATGCAGCACCCACTCAACAGCCCCAAACTCATTGAATCCGCTAACCTCGCACTTTACCTCCAAACCACTCACAGGGTCAATATAGGTCACATCGTAACGCACAACACCCTCACAGTCACTCTCGATAGGTGAAATAGAATGTTTCCACTTGCGAATAAATCCGGCAGAGTTTTTTCCATCATATTGAAACGAAAACGGAGGTGTTTTCCCCTTTGCAAATGTTGAAGTAATCCACTTATCGACCGATATTGGATAGGCAATACGTTGCGAGGATTGGGCCTTCGATTCAGCACAAATGCTCAACAATGCAACAAAAATAAAAATTTGCAATACTTGCTTAAGGCTGGTTATCATATTATTTAGGTTTTAACATTTACTCATACAACAAAATTCGACAATAATGCCACTAACAAAAATACTTAATTTTTTCATTATAGGCAACTATTGTCGGACTTTATGTGTGCCATATTTCTCCACAAAAAAGGTAGGGATCTTTCCGACCCCTACCAATCGACGCCGAAGCGTCTCCCAACCTAAACATCACTTTACCGGCATAAAAACACTTCTAATTAACCTAACCCAACTGCCGGTACTATGAATTTATTTTTAGAGCGTGCTCTATCGCTTATACTCCACAACCAATACTTCACGCGGAGCTACCACGGTAGCCTCCGACAACTCAACAGCCTCGCCCGTTACGACGCAACGGCCATCCTTAAGCGTAGTAGCAATCTCGGCATAACGCTTCCATGGCAGCTGCTTTGCTTCGTTAGAGTTATTGACATATACAAACACAGCATCGGTGTCGTTATAACGGAAGAAGGCATAGGTATTGTCACGTCCCGCAAAATGGAGCGTCTTACCCGTATGGATAACCTCCTTCGACTTACGCCACTGGAACATACGACGTGTAAAGGCACTCACTTCGGCAGCATCACCCACGCGCTGTGACTCGTCAAACAGATCGAGTTTATCGCCCTGCCATCCACCGGGGAAGTCAACACGCAAACCGCCGTGGCCCTGCGTAAGATCGGCTGAACGGAGTGCCATCTCATCACCGGCAAAGACCTGCGGAATACCACGCATAGTAGCCAGCAAAGCCATAGCAATCTTCATTCGCTTCACGTCGCCACGCACGATATCGGCCGTACGATCGGTGTCGTGATTTCCCGTAAAGATCATCATCTTCTGAAGGTCGTGATATACAAAGTCATTCGACACAGCATCGTACACACGCATCATACCCTCACCCCAGCCCGGATTATCGTTAGGCAACGCACCACAAATGGCATCGCGCAGCGGGAAATCCATAATAGAGGGAAGGTTTGAGTCGAAACCATCGGCATTGTCGTTTCCGCCCTGCCAATAAGCCAACTGCGGAACATTACCTGTCCAGCACTCGCCAACAATATTGAAGTTGGGGTACTCGGCCATAACCGCCTTACACCACTCGCTCATAGGCTGCTTCTCGTTGTAAGGGTAGGTATCGACGCGCATACCATCCAAATCGGCATACTCGGTCCACCACACAGCCCACTGCTTGAAATATTGCAACAGATATGGGTTATCCAAGTTCATATCGGGCATCGAGAGGTCAAA
>JAGBIR010000077.1 GCA_017934845.1 Alistipes sp.
CAGGAGGATATTATTTTAATTCAAAATTCAAAATTACGAGGAGTAAATCCTCGTTTCCTCCTCGCGGCTCGGCATAATCCAAGCAAGACTTGGCTTCTGCTCTCGCTCCGCAGCGTCGGTTCATAATTCAAAATTCAGCCGTAACGGCTGTTTCCTGAAGCATTATGGCGGTAATTACAGCGGCAATAGCTTGCAGGGCGTGAATAGTTATACCCCTCTGTCCTGCGGACATCTCCCCTATATTAGGGGCGAAGTTTTTAGGTAGTACAGGAAATTTCTCCCCTTAAGATAGGGGGAGTCCCCTTTAGGGGGAGGGGGTATGACATAATTCCCCAACCTTACTCCTGCTCGTAGCCGAAGCGGCGTAGCTGGCGGGTGTTGTTGCGCCAATCCTCCTGCACCTTCACAAAGAGCTGAAGAAAGACCTTCTTGCCGAGGAACTGCTCCATATCCAATCGTGCCTGCTGGCCCACGCGCTTTAGTCGCTCGCCCTTGTGGCCTATGACGATGCCCTTCTGCGACTGACGCGACACATAAATCGTTGCCGATATGCGGTCGATGGTTGGCTCCTCCTTGTAGCTATCTATCTCAATCTCACAGCAATAGGGTATCTCCTTGTCGTAGTTCAAAAGTATCTTCTCGCGGATAATCTCCGAGGCAAAGAAACGCAGCGTCTTGTCCGTCAGCGTATCCTTGTCGTAGAACGGCTCACCCTCGGGCAATCGCTCCAAGATGGCCGCCAAGACACCCGCAATGCCCGCCTTCTCCTTTGCCGAGCAGGGTATGATGACCGCCTCGGGAAGTCGCTCCGCCCAGCGTGAGGCTATCTCCTGCAGTCGCTCGGGCGTGGTGAGGTCCAGCTTGTTGATTACCACGATGGTAGGTATGCCCGTACGGATAATGCGCTCGATGATGTTATCTTGTCGTGAGCTATCCTCCACAGTATCAGTCACATACAAAATCACATCGGCATCATCCACCGCACCCGTCACAAAGTCCATCATCTTCTCCTGCAGCTTGTAGGCAGGCTTGAGAATGCCCGGTGTGTCGGAATATACAATCTGAAAATCGTCGCCATTGACGATGCCCATAATGCGATGACGCGTGGTTTGAGCCTTCGACGTAATGATAGACAAACGCTCGCCCACCAGCGCGTTCATCAGCGTTGACTTACCCACATTGGGGTTGCCGATAATATTTACAAATCCCGATTTATGCATCTTACCTTTAGTATATAATCGCGCAAAGATAGTGTATGGAATTCAAAATTCAAAATTACGAAGAGTAAACTCTTGTGATTCTTAATTAGGAATTATACCTTTGCACCTATGCGACGAGAATTTACCATAAACAATCGCTCGAGCCTTATCCTCGAGGGCGGAGGTATGCGCGGTGTGTTTACCTGCGGTGTGCTGGACAACCTTATGGATCGCGGCATACGCTTTGCCTACACCATTGGCGTTAGTGCGGGCGCGTGCAACGGCCTGTCGTATATGTCCGAGCAGCGTGGACGTGGTAAGTTCAGCAATATCGACCTGCTGGAGAAGTATCACTACATTGGGCTTAAGCAGCTCATTACCAAGCGCAATATTATGGACTTCGACCTGCTGTTCCACACCTTTCCCGAGCAGATTATACCCTACGACTACGAGCGTTATGCCCGTTGCCGCGAGCGTTTCGAGATGGTCACCACAAGCTGCCTGACGGGCAAGGCCTGCTACTACGAGGAGAAGCACGACCCAAAACGTATTATCGACATCGTTAAGGCCTCAAGCTCGCTGCCCTTCGTCTGCCCCATTGCCTATGTCGATGGCACTCCAATGCTCGATGGTGGCATCGCCGACTCCATACCCCTTGGGCGCGCCCACTCGTTGGGATATACCAATTCGCTGGTCGTACTCACCCGCAACCGAGGCTACCGCAAACCCGACAAGGAGGGCATTGTGCCGCCACTCTTCTATGGTAAGTACCCCGCCCTGCGCGAGGCCATACGCAGCCGTAATCGTCTCTATAACGAGCAGATTTCACTGGTTGAAGCCGAGGAGCAGGCAGGCCGCATTATGGTCATTCGACCCGAGAAACCCATCGCCGTTGACCGTATGGAGCGCAACACGCAAAAGCTACTCGACCTCTATAACGAGGGTTACGCCCTTGCCGCCGAGATAGATTTCCACCCCGCCAAGTAACAGCACATAAATATTACCCGCCCAACAACAAAAAAGCCTCCCGACAATTCGAGAGGCTTTTATTATTAAAGTATCTAAAGTTTAGAAGTTGTGCTGAACACCGTATAACTTCAACTCAGCGATTGAAGTTGTTGTTGTATCGTAAGCACCATTATTTCGGTCGGCAACAGCCTTGAAACGAACATAACGGCAAGGCTTAGTGCGGTTATCAAACTGAACCTCATAGCCATTAACATAGCCTGTATTATAATCCCAAGCAACTCCTGCTGATACACGAGCATCATGCTCACATACCTTTACCCAGCCATCGAGAATACCATTTTCGGGAGTGCTATCATCACTTACCCAAATCTCAAACTGACCCGGAGTATTCTTATCCAAACGACCACCACGGCAGAACAAACGCAAAGCATCAATCTGAACTACCGAGCCTAAATCAATAAAGATTGAGAATGGATATGTCTGACCATCGGGACTATTCCATGCAGAGTCCATATAAGTATAAACGCCATTATTACCGCTATCAGGAGTTGTTACATTATCCCAAATTTTCTCCAATGCAGAGGTACCATTTGAGTGTGCTCCAGCCTGCTTAAAGCTGCTCTCTGAATATGTTACATCGGGATATGCTGTCTGCAAAGCCTCGGTAGGAGATGAACCACCCCAATAAGAACCATAAAGCTGTGCATCGGTCATTGCAGTCCAAGATGTAGATGGCAACTCCGCTGACTTAGAGTTTGTTGTAGGAGCAATATCCTCATTGTCCAAATTAACATCCTCCCAATCTGTGATTACAACATCAAGATTAACCTTAGTTGCATTAACAGTAACGGTGAAGTTATGCTTCTTGCATGGCTCAAATGTAAAGCCCTCCTCAACAACAAGAGGATAAACTACGCCATTAACACTAACTGAAATCAAGGTCTTACCTGCCTCGATAGTCTGAGGGATAATCATTGCGCGATAGATCTCCTTAGTCTCGGTTACAGCCTCCTCGCCTTCACCGGTAGTAGTTGTTACCTCTGTCTTCCAAGGAGTAACTACAGTAGCATTACCTGCCGGAGTAACAGCACCGGTTGCCAAATCAATTGTACCAGCTGTCTTTACACCATAGAAGAACAACTCTACATTTGCACTCTCCAAATTAGGATCGCTCTCAAAACCTGTACCACCCACAAGAGTAACAGTAGCATTACTCAAGATATGCTTCATATTCAAAGTCACAGCAGCAGTTGTAGGAGTAACATCTTCCTTCTTTGTCCACAAGAAATCGCCTGCCCAATAGTCAGCCTCGTTGCTCTGGATGGTCTTAACCTCCCAAGGCAATGCGTTTACATCGGTGATAGGTGTAGTATAAGGATAGTAAGCATAGAAATCTGCGTGAGTTACCATATCTCTCCAGAAAATCTCCTCACTGGGAGTCCACGCAGAGCCATCGAAAGTGAAATCCACGTTATTCACATGGTTAGCATCTGCAGTAAGAGCGTGTGCAGAGCCATTATAATTTACAACATACAAACCAATCTGGTCGTCTGCCTCAAACTCGGTGTCGGTTGCACGTGTAATTGTTGTAGAAATGTTGATCGGATTTTTAGAGTCGGGATTTACCCCCCCAATTCTGACTTTGAACAGCCCGCCAAAAGCGTTACAAGGGCCATAGAAAGCATTAAAAGATTCTTTTTCATAGTTCAAATAGGTTTAGTAAATAAAGGTTTATAATCTATCAAAAATAAGCAATAATAAGGTCACACGAAATACCGACAAATGAGGTCAAAGATTACAATATCCGTTGACTCATTTTGATATTGTGCTCAAAAACACTAACTTCTATACAATTAACATTCAGGAATTAAGATGAACAAATCTTTTACAAAGCTAAATACAATATTTGAAAATTCAAAATAAAAAGGGTGTATTTTTGAAAATTAACCAAAAACACACCCTTATTCATCATTTTTTAATTATATGTCAGCTGCATTATGTGTCAGCTGCATTATGCCGGCTGCTACCAACCCAAATCCTTCATCGTACGATCCTTCGGGGTCTTGGGCAGAGGCTTACGATCCTTGAGCTGCTCCAGAGCCACCTCGATAGCCTTATTGAGCTGCTCGTCAATGCCCTGCTGCTCCTTAATCGGATCGTTGTCGATAAGGATGTCGGGGTCAACACCGTGATTCTCGACAATCCACTCGCCCGTTGCTGCGTCGTAGTTGGTAAAGAACGGCACACGCACGTCGGTACCATCCATATAGGGCAGTGAGCCACTGATACCCACAATACCACCCCAAGTACGCGTTCCCACAACAGTACCAATCTTATTGGCCTTGAAGCTCCACGGGAACAGATCGCCATCCGATGCCGAATACTTGTCGATCAATAGCACCTTCGGGCCGTGATGTGTAGCGTCGGGGATAGTACCGTTGTTCTCACGTCCACGCGCCATAGTCATACGATAGGTCTTACGCAACAGACGCTCGATAAGCATAGGCGAGATGTTACCACCACCATTGGCGCGGTCGTCGATAATAAGGGCCTCCTTATCCAGCTGAGGATAGAAGTAACGTGCAAACTCGTTCAAGCCCTCGGGGCCCATATCGGGGATATAGATGTAACCTACACGACCATTCGAAGCCTCCTCGACCTTACGGATATTCTCCTGCACCCAATTATAGTGATACAACGGATGCTCGTTGTCGATGGGGTTAACAACAACCTTACGCGCACCCTCGGCCGTGGCTGTCGAGCTAACCATAAGCTCGGTAAGGACTCCCGCCTTACCTACCAGCAACTCGTAGATATTCTTCACGCTCGTTGTCGGCACACCGTCGATAGCAACAATGAAGTCGCCCTCCTTAACATCCATTCCCGGCTCTGCCAAAGGCGAACGCAACGTCTGGCTATACACGCCGCCGGGGAGTATGCGGTCGATGCGGAAGTAACCGCTCTTGTCGCGGCTAAGTTCTGCACCGAGCAAGCCCATAGGTATGCGCTTCGGCTGGGGCATCTCACCCGGGTTCACATAGGCGTGACCGCAACCCAACTCGCTAATCATCTCGCCGATGATGTAGTTCACATCCAGACGTGTCTTGGCATAAGGCACCATAACCTCATACTTCTTTTTTATAGCCTTCCAGTCCAGACCGTGCATATTCTCGACATAGAATCCATCGCGGAACGCACGCCACACCTCGTCGAAGAGCTGCGCCCACTCCTCGCTGTAATCGACTTTAGCCACCATATTGCTCAAATCCACGCGCTCCTTGAGGTTAGCCTTCTGCGCGGGGAAGTCACAAACGTAAATCTCGCCGCGCTTCGAGAACACAGCCTTCTTGCTGCCATAAGTGGCGGTAAACATAGCACCCTCGGCAACAGTTTCGCTCTTCTGAGTCTTGAAGTCAAAGACCTTAGTGTCGCGACCACTCGCATACCAGAGTTTCTTGCCATCGGAGTAGAAGTTACGATACATACCCACCGGCAAAGGCAACTTCACAAGGCGTGCAGGCAGACCATCGGTGTCGATCTTAACCTCAACGGCCGCATCAGCCTCCTTTTTAGGCTCTGCCACTGCGCCATCGGTTGGCAACAGGGGCGAAGGTGTCGAAGCCTCGAGCATAGCCATATAGATGCCATTCGAGCGTGTATAGGCGTGATTCCACTCCGTAGAGCTGTAAATCGGGTTGAAATCGCGAGCCGAAGTGAAGATAAGGTAACGACCATCGGCACTAAACGCAGGCGATGAAGAGTCATACCAATCCTCCGTTACGGGGAACTCCTTGCCGCTTGCTATGTTGTACACATAGACCACACTCATATTATTCTCGGCACCCTTCGTATAGGTAATCCATCGGCTGTCGGGCGAGAAGCTGACGCCATAGAACTCGCCATTGGGGTTATGCAGCAGCGTCCTTTGGGCTTTCGTAGCGATGTTTACCTCCACAACGCGATTCTTGCGGTCGGTATAGAGCAGAGTCTTGCTGTCGGGGCTCCAAACCACCTGACGGATATAGCTCTTGCTGCCCTTTGTAAGTTGCTGTGGCTCGCCATCCTGCGCCTGCAACCAAACCTCTGTTTCGCCCGTCGCATCGCCAATATAAGCTATATACTTACCATCGGGACTGAACTTCGCACCACGGTCGTTAGAGCCCGCCGAACGGGTAATATTGCGTGTTACACCCTTGTCTGCCGGCACGTTAAACACCTCGCCACGAGCCGTCACTGCTAGACGCTTTCCATCGGGCGATAGGCTAACCGAAGTGACCTTGTTCTTCACGTTCATAAGCTCCGTACGCGCATACTGATTCTCGCCTCCAAGTGTGATTGTAATCTTCTCCGACTTACGTGTTGCGGGGTCGAACTTAAAGATATAACCACCCTTCTCGAAGACAATAATCTTACCATCTGTGCTGGGGAACTTCACGTCGTAGTCGCTGAAGAAAGTAACCTTCTCGGTCTGCTTCGTTACGGTGTTGTAGGCAAACAGATTCATCGTCATATCGCGGTCGCTCGCATAGAAGATCTCGTCGCCAATCCACATCGGGATAACATCCTGCGAGGGGTTGTCGGTAATCTTCTCAACCTTCTGGGCTACAGCATCGTAGATCCAAATCTCGTCGGCCATACCGCCCTTGTAATACTTCCACGTACGGAACTCACGCATCGTGCGGTTGTAAGCCATCAACTTGCCATCGGGCGAGAATGAGCAGAAACCTCCCTCGGGCAACGGCAATGCCTCCGACATACCGCCATCCTTCGAGATGCTCCACAACTTACCCGTAAAGCCATCGCCAATGCGGTTACGATAGATGATACTCTTGCCATCGCGAGTCCACGTAAGCACAATGTTATTCGGGCCCATACGATCGCCCAAATCGTCGCGCGAGTTGGTTGCCGTATAGGTCAAACGCTGAGGTTCACCACCCTCGGCAGGAATCATAAACACCTCGGTATTACCATCATACTGGCCCGTAAATGCAATCGACTTACCATCGGGCGAGTAACGTGCAAACATCTCGTAACCCACGTGCGAAGTAAGACGATGAGCCTGTCCACCCGCCAGCGGAGCGGTGTAGAGATCACCCGCGTAGGAGAATACGACACTCTGGCCATTTGTTGCCGGAAAACGCAACAAACGAGCCTCATCGGCCTTGGCTATAACAGCCGTCGCGACCATAAGTAGTGTAAATAGAATCTTTTTCATAGTTGCGATTATTAAGTTTTAACTTCATTTATTCTCTTCAATTCACTCCCCCGACAACAACTCATCACTCAAACCGATGTCCTGCACAGAGGCAATCACACCCCAAAAGGCGCAATTATCGATTAACAAATATAGGGATTTTTACACAAACCGAGAAGCCTCATAGACAAAAATATTCTATCAAGACACAATTTTTATTCTTTCACAACCACACATCAACTTCAATTGTAAAATCGGCGATTATATAGTATCTTTGCCGCCAGAAAAACACACAATACTATGAAAAAATTTTTTAAGAATACTATCGTACAACTACTTATCGCCGTGGGATTGGGTATCCTTGCAGGCGTGTATATCAACGGCACGGCATTGGATGTTGTGGTGAGTGTCAAGCACATAAGCGGCCAGATAATCTTCTTCCTCGTACCGCTCATCATCTTGGGCTTTATCGCCCCGTCGATTGCCCACCTGCGTAGCAACGCATCGAAGATGCTGCTCTTCGCCTTCGGAATAGCCTACCTGTCGTCAATCGGTGCGTCGTTCTTTGGCGCAGCCGTAGGCTATCAGGTTATACCCCACCTCGACATCGCATCGGATGCCAACTCACTTAAGGCCCTGCCCGAGAATATGCTGCGCATCGACATCCCGCCCGTAATGAATGTTATGACGGCTCTGGTTCTGGCTGTGCTGATTGGCTTGGCCACGGCGTGGGTACGCTCCGACGAGGTTTCACGCCTTTTGGACACGTTCCAGAAGATGGTTCTGGAGCTGGTACGAAGAGTCCTGCTGCCCGTACTGCCCATCTTTATCTTCTCGAATTTCTGCATATTGAGCTATCAGGGTGCTGTCACCAAACAGCTGCCCGTATTTATCTCTATCCTGTTGGTTGTCATCCTCTGCCACTATGTTTGGTTGGCTCTGCTTTATGGCATTGCGGCCCTATATTCGCGCAAAAACAGCTGGCAGGTACTGCGCCACTACGGTCCCGCATACCTCACCGCACTGGGTACTATGTCGTCGGCAGCGACACTTGGCGTGGCACTGAACTGCGCCCACAAAAGCCCTATCCTGCGCAAGGAGATTAGCGACGTCACCATACCTCTGTTTGCCAATATCCACCTCTGCGGCTCGATACTTACAGAAACGGTGTTTGTGATGACCGTATCGCAACTGCTCTATGGCTCGATGCCCAACCTCTTTACGCTGACAATATTTATTCTTATGCTTGGATTGTTTGCCATCGGCGCACCCGGAGTCCCCGGAGGAACAGTTCTGGCTTCGCTGGGACTAATCATTTCGGTGCTCCACTTCGACGACACAGGCACCGCTCTGCTGCTTACAATCTTCGCCCTGCAGGATAGCTTCGGCACCGCCTGCAACATCACCGGCGACGGCGCCCTCACCCTCATCACCGACACCTACGAAAAAAAGATCTCACACGAAAAATAACCCGACTTCGTTAGCCGGGGAAGTCGTAGATAATAAAACTTTTATCCCTTATAGACTCGTTCGATTGCTTGGAGATCTTCAGGGGTGAAGGGTGGACTTTGGAGAGCCATAAGATTCTGTTGCAATTGCTCGACCGAGCTGGAACCAATGATTACGCTGGTTACCCTCTTGTCGCTCAAGATCCAAGCCAACGACATCTCGGCCAATGTCTGACCGCGACGCTCGGCAATCTGATTCAACGCCCGTATCTGTTGCAATCGTTGTTCGGTAAGTGCCTCTGCTTTAAGATGGCCGCCGTGAGCTATTCGTGAGTCGCTGGGGATACCATTAAGGTAACGACCCGCCAGCAGGCCTTGCGCCAGCGGTGAAAAGACGATAAATCCGGCGCCATTTGCTTGCGCCTGGTCGATTATTCCAGCCTCTTCGGGTTCGCGGTCGATAATGTTATAACGTCCCTGATAAATCAGGCACGGCACATCGTGCGCCGCCAAATAATCATACGCCACCTGCGCAGCCTCCTTAGGCCAGCGCGAAATTCCAACATAGAGAGCCTTACCTTGGCGAACAATATCCACAAGGGCTTGCAACGTCTCTTCGAGTGGCGTCATAGGATCATATCGATGGCTATAGAATAGGTCAACATACTCCAGATTCATACGTTGCAGACTCTGATCGAGGCTCGCCATAAGATTTTTTCGTGAACACCAGCTACCATACGGCCCGGGCCACATATCGTAACCCGCTTTTGTTGAGATAAATAGTTCGTCGCGGAATGGGCGAAGCGACTGACGCATTATGCGACCCAAGGTCTTTTCAGCCGAGCCGCTCGAGGGTCCATAATTGTTAGCAAGATCGAAATGGCACACCCCGCGATCGAAGGCATAATGCACCATACGCTCGGCATTCTCAAACGAATCGACATCACCAAAGTTGTGCCAGAAACCTAACGAAATCGCGGGCAGCAGGATGCCGCTCCTGCCACAACGACGGTACTTCATACCATTGTCGTAACGCTGCGAATCGGGTGTATATGCGCTATTTGTCATATGCTGAAAAATTTTATTGCTCAAAGTTAACAAATATATCGCGAAGTTGTGGTATTTGCCGATATAAAAACTCCAACACCCGCGCGTTGGGTTCTGTTTATTAATTATTGGTAAAATAGCCTAAACCCGCTCCAGATACTTTACACCAGCCCAACCTGCCAATACACGAATTGTAGCGTAATGCTTATTTGTAACTTTTAAGGAATATAAAAAAGAAGAATCTTTACAATAAAAAAAACGTTATCAACGTTGTTTATTCCGTAGTAATAAATCTATGTACGAAGAGACGTTTTTTGTAGTATTTGTACAATACAATTGCCATTATTAATGAGGAAGCTCCTACTTATAATCTCCACTGCATTGCTTGTTGCCTGTGATAGCGGCCATCGTTTTATAATAGATGGCGCGATAACAAATGCCGAAAATGGCGAAATGATATGTTTCTCATACCCCGTAAAGCGCGATGGCATTTGGCATAATCAGCGTGATACGACCTATATCAATGACGGGCACTTTCGCTTCGAAGGTAAAATCGATGGACTTGTACCTGCAGAGTTATCGTTTCAGAACATGGATTTTGCGGAGGTATTTATAGAGCCTTCGGAAATTAAATTTAGCGCAGAGCGAAATGCTTTGTATAACTATTCAATGTCGGGATTAAGTATCGACAACGAACTAAATGAGTATCGCAGGGCCTTTTCCGAATACGACAAGGCTGTTTATCAGAAAAGCTACGAAGCGATGCGCAAAAATGAGGAGTGGATGAAAGCTAATCATGCCGGCCTTCCAAATACCGACGAACTTGGGGTTGAGTTCTACTCGTTGGTATTAGCGCATCACGAGATAAGTAACTTATGGCCCGATATGGCGATTAAATATATCGAGAGCCATCACAGCCAAACCATTATCCCATATTTAATCGACAAGTTAATCAGTTTCAATTACGATATAACGACTATAGAGTCGCATATTAGCGCGCTATCGGAGCAACAAAGAAATAACCTTCTTGGTGAATTGATGCAAATTCGCTGCGACATTGCCAAGCTAAACGGCGGGAAGGTGGGTAGCAAAGCGTTGGATTTTACACTCCGTTCTGCCGATAGCAAACAGATTAAACTCTCGGAGCGCTACGCCAAAGGCTTTGTGCTACTTGATTTTTGGGCAAGTTGGTGCGTACCGTGCATCAACGAGATACCGAAGGTTCGGAAACTACACAAAGAGTCTGGCGACAAACTGCAAATTCTCAGTATCTCGGTAGATGAAAATGAAAATGATTGGCGTCATGCAGTTGAACGGCTAAATCTCATCGAGTGGCCACAACTGATTATAGACCTCCCAGAAGATACTGAAAGTTATTACTTTGCAGAGCTGGCAGACATGTCACTTGCTTACGGGATCGAGCAAATACCAAGCTTTATACTTATCGATAAAAACGGTATCATTATAGGTCGTTGGTCGCATTTGACATCCGCAACTATCAAGAAGATAGAGCAGATAATCAATAATGAAATAGATTTAGAATAAGCTGCGAATATATTCAGATCGTTGATTATCGGTAATATTCAATAACTCAAATACTTGGTCGTAGGTTGTCGCCTTAAATAATCGCGATACTTCATTTTCGCCACCTCGCTTCAATACATCCTCTATTATAGCAGCAGCTACGACATTCGATAATTGGATGTCTTCGTTCAGCAAAGTGTTAAGGGACTCAATGCTACAAAAATCTACACTATGCTGCTCAATGAAGGCTTTTGCTATAGACTTAACTCCTTTGTAGTCATGTTTCGCCACGCCGCCGTAATATGTTGCAATACCTTCGTGAAGAAATAACGGAGCATTGGGATACAAAGGAAGCATGATAGCATGGATGATTTCGTGAATATGATCTAATCGTGTAGAGAGAACAATATTGTTTATTGTGCGCCCTGCGTATGATTTGTGAGAGCGTATTGGGGTATATGTAAGTCCAATCATAGCAGAACATTCGTCTATGCTGTTGGCCGCAACATAGATAATTCCACCGCTATTCTCAATACCATAATTGCGAATAAATGCGTCAGCGAATTTTGCAGACTTCATCATAGCTCTATTATCAATAGCAACACCACTGCCAATATAGAACTCTACGCATCCTTTATTATATTGCACATATCGGCTCTTGGTGGCATCAAAATAGTTCATTAAACGCCAAGCGTCGCCAGTCTGTATTGCGCAGACTTTATAAATAGAATTGACCAAACCACCTTTTATGGCACTATCGGGATAGTATGCAATTGTATTGATCTCGTATATTTCATCAGAAAGTTTGCGGACATTATATGTATTTAGCAGACCGTCCTTATGCAAACCAATATGTATGTCGTAATTACCATCGACCCAAAATTGTGAGATATCAGAACCTGTATCTATAGCATTTATATACCCATTCCAGACTTGACTTATAGCAGACAGATTTTCATCATTGTTGAAATACCCCAATTCAGATGAAAAAGTTAACCGCTGAGCATTTACATCAAGGCTAAACAAAAGTGTAATTATGACTGTGTAAAATGAATATTGAACCCAATTCATCGTTGTAATCATTTTTATTTGCCACTGCTAAAAACATTTTATTGCTCAAAGTTAACAAATATATCGCGAAGTTGTAGTATTTGTCTATATGAAAACTCCAACACCCGCGCGTTGGGTACTGTTTATGAATTATTGGGGGAATAACCTAAAGCTGCTCCAGATACTTTACACCAATGCCCTTCGATTCTGCATAGGCAATCTCGCTGCGAGTACTTTCGCCGATATATCCACCAACATTGATAACAAAAATCTCATCAGCCATATCAATCTTGCGCTTGTGCATATCGTCGAGCATAGCTTTCGTACCTTCGGTCCATACCTCATCATCACCACTATGACCAAACAGTCCCACCGAGATTACGATATAACCTTCGAGCGTCAGTCGCTTCTGAACCTCCACGAACTGCTCCTTAAACCTCGTGCTACCACAAAGTGTTATCACCTTATACTTACCCACCATACGATCTAATTATTAAACAGAGTGCAATTTCACTTTCCGATGCAGAAAGTGTAGATGATTATCAATCAGTCATTTAGCACTCTAAAAGGTACAACTACTCATTTGGCAAGTCGTTGAGAATGTGTAAGTTAGTGATTCTCAACGCACTTTTCGCCTTGTACCTCCATTTTGGAATGTAAAAGTAAGTGTAATTTCTTGAATATCAAAACCCGAGGTACAAAAACTTGCAAAAATTCGCATTTTTCACCCCGAAAAGGTACAAAAACGGCTCTGAAACCGAGGTTGGAGTCAGAGCTGTTTTACTATTCAATTTTGAGTGTTTTTTTGCACTAATGGATAGTGTTGTTCTCACTAAATCGCTATCTTTGTACCATAATAAACACTATAAAAAGTACAA
>JAGBIR010000078.1 GCA_017934845.1 Alistipes sp.
AATTTTGAATTTTGAATTTTGAATCTTGAATTTTGAATTGCCCCCTCTTATCGGCACTCTCTGGCATCGCGCTCCAGCTGTTGGCGAAGTTCGTCGATCGATGCAAAACGCTTCTCGTCGCGAATCTTGCGCAGCAACTCTATCTCGAGGATTCGGCCGTAAAGGTCGCCCTCAAAATCGAAAATATGAGTCTCTAAGAGTCGGGTAGTGCCGTCCACCGATGGACGCAGGCCGATGTTCGACATCGCCTTGTAAATCTTGCCATCAACCTCTACCGTCGAGGCATAAACTCCGTTCTCCTTTATATCTATATTCTGTGCGTCGATGTTTGCCGTAGGGAAACCCAACTTGCGACCCAACTGCGCACCGCGAATAACCTCGCCTTTGATTATCATTATACCTAATATATTATATATGTCTAAATATTCTGCGTCAGTCGCTTAACCAACGCGAACTCCGAGAAGAACTCCTTGGCAAGTACGCGCAACACCGTATATGACGGAATAGCGAGCAACATTCCCAAGATGCCGGCAACGTGTCCCGCAACCAGAATCACCAAGAAAATCTCCAGCGGATGAGCTTTTACTCGCTCGGAGTATATCGTAGGCTGCAATACAAAATCATCCAAGCCCTTCGTGCAGAGAAGTGTGCAGAAGATGATTATTGCTGTGTGTATTGCGGTCAACCCTTCGATAGGCGTAACAATGCCGATAAATGCCGAGATAATACCTCCGATAAGAGGTCCGGCATAGGGTATGACGTTCATTATGCCCATAATAAAGCCTATGAGCAGGGCATTGTCGGTCTCCATGCCAAAGAGGATCATTATGGTAGAGATTATAACCATAAGAATAAGGCTCTCGGTCAGCAGACCAGTAAAGTAACGCGATAAAAGCAGCGTAATAGAGTCCAGCGCGTGTGTCACATTCTTCTGCAAGCGGTCGGGGAACAGAGCCGTAATCATTGCATAGAACAATCCGTCCTCCTTGAGGAAAAAGAATGTGATAAACGAGATGGAGAATATGGCAATTACCGACGACATCAGGATGTTGGCAATCGATGTAAAGGTGCTGTTTATCGTGTTGTAGTTGATAAAGTCCTTAATGTGAGAGCCTAAAGTTTCACGCAGCGAAAAATCACTCGTAGGCAGGTCGAATCGACGCTGCAAGTAGGCTTGTGCGTGTGCCAAAGGCTCTTGGATTGATGCCAGCGCAGCATTGAAATCCAGATGTGCAAACTCGTTTATCTTATTGAAAATAAGGGGGATAAACAGCGAAAAAATCGCCGAGAATACCACTAATATCGTGACGAGTGTCAATGCAGCCGCTGCCCAGCGTGGCAAGCGATGGCCCTTGACGTGCAGTCGCAGCAGCCAACCGACCATCGGGCGGCCAATGATAGCAAACACGGCCGCAACTAAAATATATATGACCACCGAGCTAAAATACCATAAGAAAAATAGGATTACAGCGGTAATAGTTGCGCCGACTATAAATCGTAGAATATTTTGTGGTGTGATGGCCATATAATTGTCTATTAGATGGTTTGTTATTTGCGCAATCTAACAAGAGGAGTTTGCGAGCCGACAACGGGATCGCCAATCTCAACAAGCAGGTCGCTGCCCTTTGGAACAAGTACATCAATTCGCGAGCCGAACTTGATAAATCCGAATACATCGTTCTGTCCAACCTTGTCGCCAATCTTGATATACGACACAATGCGGCGTGCAATAAGGCCAGCCACCTGACGGAACAGCACCTGCTCTCCATTATTCATCTTTACGACAGTTGTTGTACGCTCATTCTCGGTAGATGACTTAGGGTGCCAAGCAATGAGAAAGCGGCCCGGGTGATACTTGTAATACTCAACCTCTCCCGACACGGGCATCCAGTTCATGTGGATGTTTGTAACCGACATAAAGATTGAAATCTGCAACATATCGCGCTTAAGATACTCGTCCTCGTAAACCACCTCGGTAACAACCACTCGGCCGTCGCAAGGCGAGAATACAAGGTCGTTATCGTGAATCTTAACACGGCGTGGCTCACGGAAAAATGCTACGATAAAGAACCAAAAAGCGATTATAATAGCAGTCATAACTGCCAAAAGTGCGCCATTGATATGGTGCTTCATCAGGTGATACATCAATGCCCACAGAACAAGACAGATAAGTCCCGAAACGGCAATTATTTTATATCCCTCTTTGTTGATTTTCATAATATTGAGATGTTTTAGGTTTCTTAAAATAGTTGTACTGCAGCACCAAGTATTAGATAAAGGAATACGAAGGGTACCGAGAGTAGTAGTGCATCAAAGCGGTCTAACCATCCGCCGTGGCCGGGAAGGATGCTTCCCGAATCCTTGACATCGACCGAGCGTTTGAACAGCGACTCGACCAAGTCACCCAGCACGCCCGTTACGGCTGCTATGAGTGCCATACCTATCCACTCGATAGGGTTACCGTCGGTAAATACGGCTGCTACATAACCCATCGCCATAGCACCAAGTAATCCTCCAACAAATCCCTCCCACGACTTTTTTGGTGAGATACGCTCGAAGAGGCGGTGCTTGCCGAGCGTGATGCCAAACAGGTAGGCAAATACGTCGTTAGCCCAGATGATGAATATGTAGAATAGAGCTGCCAGCGGATTCCACTCGCCCTTGCCGATAAGTATTGGGATAAAGAGCATAAGTGACATTGGCAGAGCTACATAGACAATACCCATAAGCGTTGTACCGATATTTGCAATCGGTGTAGAACTTTTGCGGAATAGCTCGCAGACAAACAGCATAGGCAGCAAAAGCATTATGTAGAGTATGAGTATAACGGTCATGCTTAAAAGCCCACCGGTAGCAGCTTTGTCGCTAATAAGGAAGAGCATACAGGCAAAAGCGATGACGAAAATTGTTGCTCCTGCCAAATATCCCAAGCCCTTTTGTGGAGCATAGCCCGCTTTGGTCGCCAAACGATAGAATTCACGCTCGCCACCAATTATTATGGCTAATAGGAGTACTCCAAAACTCCACTTCGACCACATTATAGCTCCCAATACAATGGCAAACAGTACAATGCCGCTCACCGTACGCGTAAAGAAGTTTTTTAACTTATCGTTCATACTCTGTAGTTGTGCTTTGTGTCAATGTTTACTCTGCAGGAGTGATTGTCACACCCTCATTTGTGGCGTTATCGCTCTTTGCCTTCTCGCTCTTTGCTCTTTGTGCCGACTTGCCCAAAATGCTCTCGATGTCCTCGGCATAGATGGTCTCTTTCTCCAACAACATATCGGCCATAGCGTTAATCTTGTCGTTGTTGGCCTCGATAATCTCGCGTGCGCGTGTGTAAGCCTCGTCGAGAATTCGACGTACCTCGCTGTCGATCTCTTGAGCCATATGCTCACTGAACGGCTTGGTGAATGTATCGCGCGTGCCGGTTGAGTCATAATAGCTTATGGGGCCAATCTTCTTACTCATACCGTAGTATGCCACCATTGCGTATGTAATCTTGGTTGAACGCTCCAAATCGCTCAAGG
>JAGBIR010000009.1 GCA_017934845.1 Alistipes sp.
GTACCAGCCGTAGTAGGGATAGCAAATGTAGGCACTGCGCGATTCTTCGTAGGAGCAACACCCTCCAACGACTTTACATCGGCAAATTCGGGGTTGTTTACGATAATACCCACCGCCTTCGCTGTATCGATTGATGATCCGCCTCCCAATGCAATGATAAAGTCAGCACCCGAAGCCTTATAAGCCTCCACGCCACGCTGAACATTGCCGATAGTGGGGTTAGCCTTTACGTCGCTATGTATTTCATAAGGAATGTTTGCACCCTTCAAGACCTCTTCGATCTTCTCGGCTACACCAAACTTAATCAAATCCTTATCTGTTACAAAAAACGCCTTCTTAAAACCTCGCTTTGCAACCTCCTCGGCAATAACCGAACGACAACCTGCGCCAAAATATGACGTCTCGTTAAGAACTATACGATACATAATTAGCAGCGTTTAGATGTTACTTCCTCCTCGTACTTCTGAATATCGGCAATAAACTCATCGCCTACGGGAACATTGTTGCGCAAGCAGAACATATCCCAAACTGCATTCCACGGCATTGCCTTGCACTCCTCCAACAGAGCCAGACGCTCGAAACCCTGACCATTAGCCTCATACTCGCGCAAAGTCTTCAATGGCTCCAGCAAAGCCTGCAACAAGCACTTCTGTGTAGCGCGCGAACCAATTACATAAGCACCTATACGGTTAATTGATGCATCGAAGTAGTCCAAACCGATATGAACACGATCCAAAGCATCGCAACGTACGATCTCCTTTGTAAGATCCAAAGTCTCGTCATTAATGATTGTCACATGGTCTGAGTCCCAGCGTACTGGGCGGCTTACGTGAAGCATTACTTCAGGCGTGAAGAGCAACAAAGACGACATCTTGTCGGCAATAGACTCTGTGGGGTGGAAGTGACCTGTATCGAGCGTAACAATCTTACCATTCTGCGCAGCATAAGCGATGTAGAAATCGTTGCTACCAACTGTGTAGCTCTCCAAACCGATACCGAATACCTTTGACTCTACGCAGTCCTTCATGTTGTCGTACTTCTGCTCCAAAATCTCATCCAAAGACTTCTTCAGAATAGCGCGATACTGCATACGGTTAACGGTGATATCCTTCGAACCGTCGTGTACCCAAATATTCAAAATTGCTGGATCACCCTGACGGCGGCCCATCTCCTCGGCAATAGCACGACAACGCTTTGTATGCTCAACCCAGAACTTACGAATATCCTCCTTCGGGCTTGCCAAAGTAAGATCCTCTGACTTGGGATGAGAGAATGATGTTGAGTTAAAATCGAGTTTCATACCCTTCTCGGCAGCCCACTCCATCCAGCTCTCGAAGTGCTTTGGCTCCAACTGATCGCGATCTACGATGCCTGTCTCGCGGAAATCGGCATAGCTTGCGTGAAGACTTAAGCGATGCTTTCCGGGGATAAGTGATGTCGCCATCTCGATATCCTGACGTAGCTCCTCGATATTACGAGCCTTACCCGGATAGTTACCCGTTGTCTGAATACCACCAGTCAACTCACCGGCATTCTCAAAGCCAGTCACATCGTCCGCCTGCCAGCAATGTAGCGACAACTGTACCGATTGCAATGTAGCCAACGCAGCCTCTGTATCAACACCTATTGCCGCGTAACGCTCCTTGGCTAGTTCATAAGCCTTTTCAATAATCTCTCGTTTCATATTACTTTATATTTATTAATTTATATTACATATCTTTATATACTGCCAAATACTTCTCATACGCCTCGGCCCAAACTTCGCTCTCGGCAGGCGTATAGTGTTGTGAATCACCAAGCGAATGGCGTATCATTGCGCGCATATCACTTATCGACGCTACAACGCCCGCCCACTTGGCCTGCATCATAACATTACCTATTGCAGTCGATTCCGAAGAACCCGTCTCAACAGGAATACCAATAGCATTTGCTGTAAACTGATTCAAAATTTGATTCCGAGCGCCTCCGCCAATAACATACAGACGCTGAATATCGACGGGCGACAGATCGCGCAACATCTCCACAACTTGACGATAACGCAACGCCAAAGAGTCGAAGATACAGCGTGTAAACTGACCTATGCTCTCCGGCACGGGCTGCGATGTAGCTTTACAATACTCCGTAATAGCCTTTGTCATCGACGCGGGATTAGCAAAACATGCTGCATCGGGATTGATAAACGAGCGGAATGGCTCGGCAGCCTCGGCCTCTGCAATAAGCGACTGATAATCCATCTCGGGCCACTCCTCGCGGCAGCGTTCCAATAGCCACATACCGCATATATTTTTCAACACGCGTATCGTACCCTCGATACCGCCCTCGTTGGTAAAATTCATTGCAAAACTCTCGTCCGAGATAATCGGCTCGGGTGACTCCACACCCATCAACGACCAAGTACCAGAACTCAAATATGCAAAGTTTTCATCCTCGGCCGGCACAGCGGCAACAGCAGATCCCGTATCGTGGCTCGCTACGGCAACAACGGGAACAGCCCCCAAGCCCGTCAGCTGCTGCACCTCGGCTGTAAGGCAGCCAATCTGCTCACCCGACATTGTCATACGGCCAAAATTCTCGGGCTTCAAATCGAGCATTGACAAGATGTCGAGATCCCACTGCTTGGTTCTTGGATTAATCATCTGGGCCGTTGATGCGATGGTATATTCAGTTACCATCTCACCCGTTAGCAAATAAGCCAGCGCATCGGGAATAAAGAGAATCTTCTCTGCGGCCTCCAATGCCGAACAGCTATTTCGACGCAACGTATCGAGCTGGAATACCGAATTAAAATTCATAATCTGGATTCCCGTCTTATCATACAACTCCTTGCGCGACATACGCTCAAAGAACTTTTCGGGCGCACCTACCGTATGAGGATCGCGATAACAGTAGGGCAGACGCAACATCGTTCCATCCTTACCAAATGTCACAAAATCCACACCCCATGTATCGATACCTATAGCCTCAATCGTAACACCACGCTCGGCAATTTTAGCCAAGCCTGTAATTACCGATTGATAGATGGCAGGAAAATCCCAATAGAAATGACCCTGCATCTGTATAATAGGGTCGGGAAAGCGATGGATCTCATCCATTTTAATGCTATCCTCGGCAATTGTTGCAAGGATAACACGCCCACTTGTCGCGCCCAAATCAATTGCAGCAAAATGGTGTACCGTCATAGTTTTAGTCGTTTTTATTTCTTTGCTAACAAAATTACAATTAAATTTCAAAGTAATAAGTTGCAGTAATGATTTATTAACTTTCAATTTTGATTTAGATTTTTTTTAATATCTACACTCTTCACTTGTGCCGGCATCGACCATAATGCCCAATTAACATCAATTTAGGCAATTTCCATCATTTAGGGGATTGTATAAATATTGATTTAGCTATCATTGTTATCAATCACCATCTTTACGATTCTGCAGACTCAATCATCTTACGCATTTCTTGATGGGCCAGAATTCCTCGCTAACAACATGTCAAAAATCAAAAATAAAAATCGTCGAAAGAGGATTGTAATACGAAATGTTTTGCTATCTTTGCAATAATAACAATGATGAATAACACAAAGGTAGAAGGTAAGTTACAGCACGAGAGAAGAGTGGTGTGCGACATGATAGCCCTTTACTGTCGCAATAATCACGGCACTAAAGAGTTATGCGATGAGTGCCGCGAATTGGCCGAGTATGCCGACTCTCGCACCCTCAAGTGTCCATTTATGGCCGAGAAGAGCTTTTGCTCACAGTGCAAAATCCATTGCTATTCGCCTCAAATGCGCGAGAAGATTCGCACAGTAATGCGTTATTCGGGGCCGAGGATGATATTCCACCATCCGATTGATGCAATTCGTCATTTGTATTACAGGTGTATTGAAAAGTTAAAAACCAAATTATAACAGAAATGAAACAGGATAATCAGATTTTTGATCTTATTGCCGATGAGCGCGCTCGTCAGATGCACGGCATTGAGCTTATCGCGTCGGAGAACTTTGTCAGCGATCAGGTAATGGCTGCCATGGGCTCTGTACTTACAAACAAATATGCCGAGGGCTATCCCGCAGCACGCTACTATGGCGGCTGCGAGGTTGTCGATAAGGTAGAGCGATTGGCTATCGAGCGATTGTGCGAGCTTTACGGTGCAGAGTACGCAAACGTACAGCCTCACTCTGGCGCACAGGCTAATATGGCAGTATTCTTTGCTGTATTGCAGCCGGGCGATACATTTATGGGCTTGGACTTGGCACATGGTGGTCACCTCTCTCACGGTTCACCGGTAAATATGTCGGGTAAGTATTTCAAGGCCGTAGGCTACCAGCTCAACGAGCAGACCGGCACAATCGACTACGACGATATGGAGCGTAAGGCTTTGGAGCATAAGCCAAAGTTGATTGTTGGTGGTGCTTCGGCTTACTCTCGTGAGTGGGACTATACGCGTATGCGCGAGATTGCAGATAAGGTTGGCGCGTTGTTTATGGTCGATATGGCCCACACTGCAGGTCTTATCGCAGCCGGCATTTTGGATAATCCCGTAAAGTATGCTCACATCGTTACTTCAACAACCCACAAGACATTGCGCGGTCCTCGTGGCGGTATCATCCTTATGGGTAAGGATTTCGAGAATCCTTGGGGCTTGACCACTCCGAAGGGCGTTGTAAAGATGATGTCGCAGATTCTCAATTCGGCAGTATTCCCGGGTATTCAGGGCGGTCCGTTGGAGCATGTCATTGCAGCAAAGGCTGTAGCTTTTGGCGAGGCTTTGCAGCCCGAGTATAAGGAGTACCAGAAGCAGGTGCAGAAGAACGCCAAAGCAATGGCCGAGGCCTTCGCAAAGCGCGGTTACAAGGTTGTATCGGAGGGTACCGACAACCATCTGATGCTTATCGACCTTCGCACCAAGTTCCCAGAGCTGACAGGTAAGCTTGCGGAGCGTTGCCTGGTTGCTGCCGACATCACTACTA
>JAGBIR010000010.1 GCA_017934845.1 Alistipes sp.
CAATACGGGGCGGTTCTCATTAACTAAACGAACAATCTCGTCGATAACTGCGCTATACTTCTCGCGAACGGTCTTGTAAATCAAATCCTCGCGATCGTCACGAATAACGGGACGGTTTGTGGGGATAACCACAACGTCCAACTTATAGATGTTCCAGAATTCCGATGCCTCGGTCTCGGCAGTACCGGTCATACCTGCCAACTTGTGATACATACGGAAATAGTTCTGCAAGGTAATTGTAGCGAATGTCTGGGTTGCAGCCTCGACCTTTACACGCTCCTTGGCCTCGATAGCCTGATGCAGACCATCCGAGTAGCGGCGACCATCCAAGATACGACCTGTCTGCTCATCGACAATCTTAACCTTGTTGTCCATCACAACATACTCGACATCCTTCTCAAACATCGAATATGCCTTCAGGAGCTGGTTTACGGTGTGAACGCGCTCCGACTTGATTGAATAGTCGTTAATAAGGGCATCCTTGCGCTGTACCTTCTCCTCGACCGACAACTCCTGCTTCTCCAACTCGGCAACCTCCGAACCAATATCGGGAAGGATGAAGAAACCATCCTCGTTGAAGAACTTCGAGAGTACCTCGTGACCCTTATCGGTAAGCTCGACAGAGTTCATCTTCTCGTCGATTACGAAGTACAGATCGTCGGTAATCTCGTGCATACGACGGTTGTTGTCCTGCATATAGATGTTCTTGGTCTTCTGGAACTGAACCTTGATACCCGGCTCCGAGAGGAACTTAATCAATGGCTTATACTTCGGAAGACCCTTGTGCGCACGATAGAGCAGTATGCCACCCTCGTCGGGCTTACCGGCCTCGAAGAGCTTGCGAGACTCGGCAACCAACTGTGTTACGAAGCTCTTCTGCAAAGAGTGAAGATGCTCGATCGATGGACGATACTGCTCGAAGAGCTGATCGTCACCCTTGGGTACGGGACCAGAGATGATAAGCGGCGTACGCGCATCGTCGATCAATACAGAATCGACCTCATCGACAATGGCGTAGTGGTGCTTGCGCTGTACCAAATCCTTGGGCGAGGATGCCATATTGTCGCGCAAGTAGTCAAAACCATACTCGTTGTTTGTACCGAATGTAATATCGGCCATATAAGCCTTGCGGCGCGCCTCTGAGTTGGGCTGGTGCTTGTCGATACAATCTACCGACAGACCGTGGAACTCATACATAGGGCCCATCCACTCCGAGTCACGACGTGCCAGATAGTCGTTCACCGTAACGACGTGAACACCCTTGCATGCCAAGGCGTTGAGGAATACGGGAAGTGTTGCAACAAGTGTCTTACCCTCACCCGTAGCCATCTCCGAAATCTTACCCTTGTGAAGAACAACACCACCAAAGAGCTGTACATCGTAGTGTACCATCTCCCACTTAAGGTCGTTACCGCCGGCTGTCCAGTGGGTAGCGTAAATTGCCTTGTCACCCTCGATGGTAACAAAATCCTTCTCGGCAGCCAAATCGCGGTCGAAATCGTTTGCTGTAACTACAACGGTCTCGTTCTGTGTGAAACGGCGTGCAGTATCCTTCATAATTGCGAAAGCCTCGGGCAGAATCTCGTCCAGCACCTGCTCGATCTTCTCGTCGATACGCTTTGTTGTGTTGTCGATATCCTTCGAGATAGACTCCTTCTCTGAAAGGGTGGTACCTGCCAACTCCAACTTCGCCTTCTGCTCGACGATGTGAGCCTCGTCAGAGGCGATGAAATCGGCAATTTTCTTCATCAAAGCTGCGCTATGCGCACGCAACTCGTCATTTGAGAGCTTCTCGATCGAAGGGTATATCTCCTTAATCTTCTTTACGTAAGGCTCAATCTGCTTACGATCTTTATCGGCTTTCGAGCCGAAGAAGAATTTGATAATACTGCTGACTATATCCATAATTTTTAAATTTTATTGTCAAATGTCTGAAAAATCTTACAAATGTAGTGATTTATTGTGAAATACGCAAACCTTCGCGCGCGTATAATGCGCGAGAAGCGAAATATGCTAAAAAATTTGCGATTTGGAATAATTTTGGCAAAGTGGGGTAATGGTCGGATATCAACCTGAAAATGCTTACTCCTCGGCCTGCTTTTTCTCCCACTGCTTTATGATGCGACGACCTACGACGCACTCCTCGCAACGATGGTCGCGGCAATACTCGAATGAGAGTTGCAAAAGAGCTTGCGAGTCGTATGCCGTGCGGGCGATTTTGCCGTAGCTGTTCCACTGCGAAATAATGGAGTTCTTCTCGGCCGGAACGCTCTCCAGAAGCGACAATGCACGCGCACGCAACACCTCGCTATTTGTGTAGGCACTATAAGCAAACTGCATCTGTGCAACGAGGTTAATGGCCAGAAGGTCGGTCTTTGTGCGGCCCATACGTTTCGATACCGATTGCGACTCCTTGGCAGGAGTGTAGTGCGTCAGCCAATAGGGTTGTGTAGTGACGCTAAACAGTGAGTTTACATCGTCGGCCGAACGGCACTCCAATATGCGATCCATAATGTGGGGTGTTGAGGCCAGCAACGTAGTGATTTGCGACAGACGCAATATGGGATGATTGTTGGGGTAGATACGCGTGAGTTTCCAATACGACGGATCCATCGCTTCGATGCTGTACTTCTTCGACAGATAGACAAAATCGCGCTTTAGGTTCAAGATATATTCGTCGTGCGGATATAACTCCAACAGCCCCGACGTTCCAATCAGCAGGGCCTCAATATTATGCGGTGAGAGTCTTTCGCGCAGGATGGTAGCATAGGGAACGCGTCGTGCTAATGTGGTAAATCCCTCCTTGTTGTCCTGACCGCCCATCGTACGCATCAGCATCAAATAGAAGGTCTGCGCCCAATTGCTATCGCTCTGTTCGTAAAAGCTCTTTATGTCGTTATTCTTGCGTTCGAGGCGTTCAAAGCCAAGTCGATTGTAAAACTCCAAACGATGCAGCTCATCGCACTTTGCCAAATAGGCACCGCAGGCGTAGTATGATGCGCCTGCTTTAAGTTTGTTGATGGCTTCACGTTTGTCCATATTGATGTGTGGTAACGGCTTTGCAATATGGCTAATTACAAAAGATTGAGCTCCAATAGGGCCTCCTCCGACATCATGCTGCGATCCCAGGGTGGCTCGAACGTCAGTATGATATTTACCGACTTTACGCCCTCAATCTTCTTAACTTGAGTATTTATATCGTCAATCAGAAGATCTGCCATCGGACAGTTGGGGGCGGTGAGTGTCATACGTATGTTTGCTACGCCTTCGGGATCGAAATCTATCTCATAGATAAGGCCCAAATCGTAGATGTTGACCGGTATTTCGGGGTCATAGATGTTCTTGAGTGTAAGAACAATATCGTGCTCGACTTTCAAAATCTCTTCCGGAGTCATTTGTCTGCGAACTGTGTGGTTTTTTAATATATTAGGCTTGAGCATTAAATGCCAAAGCATACATTTTCATCTGCTTAATCATAGCCAGAAGGCCGTTGCTGCGCGTTGGCGACAGATTCTCTTCCAAACCGATAGCACCAATGAAATATAGCTCTAAATCGAGCAATTCTTGTGGTGTGCGGCCATTCATTACGCGAATCAGCAGCGCAATGATGCCTTTGGTGATAATAGCATCGCTATCGGCCGAGAAAAACACCTTGCCATCCTCCAGTCGCGCATCGACCCATACCCTCGATTGGCAACCTTTTATGATATAATCATCGGTGCGATGCTCGGCGGCAATGGCGGGCAGAGTGTCGCTCAACTCAATCAAATAATCGTATTTATCCAACCAATCGTCAAATATCGAGAACTCCTCGATAATCTGCTCTTGAATATTATCTTTCATTTCTCTCTAAAAATAGTCTATTGTAACTTCAACGCCTCACCCTCGGCAGCCGATGGTGGGTTGATTTTCATAATGTTGGCAAGAGTTGTTGCCAACGATGTCATATCAATCTTTGTATCGTATTGCTTGGCTGTGATGCCACCGCCATAGATAATCAGAGGTACTTGAGTATCATAGCGATACATCGAGCCGGATGACGAACGTACACCCTCACGCTCCTCGATCCATCCGGGCATAAGATTCAAAATTACATCGCCCGAACGACGAGGATAGAATCCATTTTGCATCTTTCGACCATAGCCGCTACCAAAGTAGCTGCTGCGCATAGCCTCGGCCGATGTGGCGTGCGAAACACCGCGAAGCTGCATGACGAATGTTGCCACTTCGTGCTGCATATCGGCAATTGACAGCCCTTTCTCGTATATGAGATTGTGGTTTAGATACAACGCGCGGTCGATATAACCCAAAATCCATTGACCATTGCCATATTTTGCTCCGATGAATGCGTTTGTGATAACCTCGGCCTGCATTGTGTTGAAACGCTCCTGCTCCTTGCCCGGTGAGTCGAACGAGGGACTTGTGCCGTGGTCTGACGTAAGGGTAATCACAAGCTGGTCGGGTGAAGTAACCTGCGCGAGTGAGAAGGTTATGAAATCAGCCAAATCGAGGTCCAATCTGTAGAGCATATCCTCGTACTCTACCGATTCGGGGCCGAAGTGGCTGCTAACCTCACGCGGGGTATCAAGCACGATATTAAGAATGTCGGTTACTTCATCCTTACCCATCTCATTTTTGCCGATGACCTGCTTTGCAAAGGCAAGAACAGCACTATTGCCGGCGGGCGACAGAGTCATCATGTCGTAGGCCGTATTATCGGAATTTTTCTTCGAGATGGTAGCCTCACCGACAAAGTCGATACGCTTGTTCTTCTTGCTGTGAAGACCCTCTACGCGAGATACTTGCGAGTTGCGATAGCTGTCGTATGGCAGCATTGTTGACCAACGCTTTACCGAGTAGGCCTGATTTATGTCTGCCTCGTTGTAGGGGGTAATCCATTCGGGCAATTTGTCGGTATAGAAGGTCGATGTTGTCCAATATGTCTTGTTTCGCTCCATCCAATAGACCTCGCCCGTACGACCTGCCATAACGATAGCCGACAGCGGCTCGATCGCGATTGTTGTGACGCGAGATTCAGGGTGCTGCTCACGCAGTGCATCCGAGAGGGTCTGCGCCGTTAGCTGTCGTGGCGAGTATTGGCCCGAGCCACTGCTGAAGTTGAGGCTCTGCTCGCGTTTATCCTCAATCAGGGGGATGAGTTTGTTTGTAACATAGTCAAACCAGCGATTGGCCACAACTCCGTGAGTCGATGGCATAGCTCCCGTTGAGAGTGTAGCCAACGATACGGGGGTGGTGGTCTGCATATAGTCGTATGACGCCTCATCGAAATATGCTCCGCCCTGCATCAAACGGCGGAAACCTCCTTCAGAAAAGTTCTCGCCATAGCGGTTCAAATCGTCGGCACGGAGCGAACTAACCACGATATTAACGACCAATCGGGGCTGGGCATTCAAATGTGAGGCCGATGCATAAACGGCTAATAGAATTATAATTACAAATATGTATCGTAATGTTTTCATATAATTTATTTTGGTTGCGGTCGTAAAAGTAGTATAAAAATCTATAAATAACTCGTAAAAGTAGCTTTTTCGGCCGAGAAATCTATCTCGGCATTTTGGCTCTCCAACTTTGTGATTTCGTCTAATTGGCGGCGGCAAAATGTTCGATGTGAGTCGCTGTCGGGGTTAAATGGGCGGTGGGCGGCGGCTGTCGTAATGCGCTTAATCTGCTCAATCAGATTGCGAGTCGCGGGTGTAAATGCCGCCTCCGAAAATCGCTCCCAAATATAATCTATGGCTAACGGCGATGGATGCGTCATGTCGTCGGCATAGAAGCGATAGTCGCGTAACTCGTCGTTTACAATCTCGAACGATGGGAAGTAGAGTGTGTTGGGATATTGGCGCGTAAGTTCGCCAATGGCAACACGCAATATGGCTTTGCTAAGTGAGTTCTCCTCCAGCCCCTCGCTTAAATGGCGGATGGGGCTAACCGTAAATATTACCCTCTTGTTCTTCAGTACTCCCTCCAGCAATGCCTTATATCGCTCGACAATCTCCTCGACCGATAGCATCTGTCGCGTAAAATGCGATTGCGGTTGTTTGTGACAATTGGCAACCGTATGTCCACTCTCAGCCAAGCGATATACAATAGCGGTGCCAAATGTAATAATATAGGTATCGGCGGAGGTTATTGCTTCTGCGCCGCGATCGACGCCCTGACGCATCGCCTCCAATGTAAGCGTAACGTCGGAGTGCGAAAACGAGGAGTGAAAATCATACGAGAACCACTTCTCGTTGCTGTAGTGCAGATCGGTCATCGTCGGGTAGTGGCGATTGGCCATACGCTCAATAGCCAAAGCTATCGATTCGGGATTGAACAAAATACCTGTCGGCGATGCCGTAATATGAAATTTCGCATTGGCAAGGCGCGTAGCAATATTCTCGGCAAAGCACGAACCGAGCGATAGTATCTGCTCGGAATGGCTAATGCGATGCTGAAAAGGTGCTATTGGTATGACGGTACGAAATTCCATTATACTATATTATTTTATACTTCGCTTAACTCCAACCAGCGCATCTCCTTCATCTCCAACTCCTCGATCAGCGAGGCGATGCGTGCCGATGTCTCCATCAACTTTTCGTGAGAGAGTGTGCCCGACGAGAGTGTCTCCTCGAGTGAAGCCTTCTCGCTCTCGAGCTGAGGAATCTCCTGCTCCAGCTGCTCCAACTCGCGTTGCTCTTTGTAGGATAGCTTGCGACGTGTTACAGTAGCCTTTGGCACCACGGCGAGAGCTGCACTGCGTTGAGCCTTTGCTGCCTTTTCGGCTGCGAGTTTTGCCTCGCGTGCCTCCTCCTCGCGTATATATTCGCGATACTCGCTATACTGACCAACGAAATCCTTTACATTGCCACCCTCGCGGAATATAAATAGGTGATCGACGGTCTTGTCCAAGAAACAACGGTCGTGCGATACGATGATAAGGCAACCCTTAAACTGCATCAAATACTCCTCCAAAATATTCAGCGTAATGATGTCGAGGTCGTTGGTCGGCTCATCGAGAATCAAGAAATTGGGGTTGCGCATCAGCACGGTGAGCAGATACAATCTTCGCTGCTCGCCACCGCTCAATATCTCGACGTGCTTCGAGTGGCTCTCGGGTGGGAACAGAAATTGATTGAGCATCGTAGTAACCGATACGTGGTGTCCGTCGGCAGCCTCTACCGTCTCGGCAATCTCGCGTACGATGTCGATTACTCGCTGACCGGGCTTGAAATCTATACCTTTCTGGCGGTAATAGCCAATGCGGAGCGTTTCGCCGCGTTCGATTTTACCCTCCATAGGCTGCAAATAGCCTGTAAGAAGATTCAGGAACGTACTCTTGCCTGCACCATTGCGACCTACAATACCTACGCGCTCATAACGCGAAAATTTGTAGGAGAAACGGTCGAGTATTGTGCGCTCGCCAAAGCGATGGGTAACATCCTCACAATCGATTATCTTGCCACCCAAGCGCGATGTCGCAACGTCGATGCTTACATCTCGGCGTGCAAGCGATACCGCCGCCTTGTCCTTTAGGTCGTAAAAGGCATTTATGCGGTAACGCGCCTTTCCCGTGCGGGCTTGTGGCGTAGAGCGCATCCACTCCAATTCGCGTCGCAAGAGGTTTCGCGCTTTGTCGATATTGGCCTGCATATTGGTGTAACGCTCCTCGCGCTTCTCCAAAAACTCCGAATAGTTGCCTCTATAGGCAAATAACTCTCCGCGATCCAGTTCGAAGATGGTATTGCAGATGCGATCCAAAAAGTAGCGGTCGTGAGTGACCATCAGCAGTGTGCAGCGCGATTTCTGTAAATAGCCCTCCAGATACTCGATAATATCAATGTCGAGGTGGTTTGTAGGCTCGTCCATCACCAAAAAATCGGCATCCTGAAGCATCATCAGCGCGATGGCTGCACGCTTTGCTTCGCCACCCGATAGCTCGCCCATCTTTTGATTCAGGTCGGTAAGCTTTAGTGATGTCAGCACCTGCTTGATGCGCTGCTCGGCACTCCACCCATCGGCTGCATCCATAGCGGCAATGGCGCGTTCAATCTCGCGCTCGTTGCCCTCGGCGATAGCCTGCTCGTAGCGACGTATGATGTCGTAGGTCTTGCCCAATCGGGAGTAAACCTCGTCGAAGAGTCGGTTCTCGGGGTTTAATGCTGTCGTCTGATCAAGGAAGGCGACCTTGATATCCTTCATAAACTTCACCTCGCCGCCGCGATCCGAAGAGTCCAAGCCTGCCAAAATCTTAAGCAATGAACTCTTGCCCGTACCATTTGGAGCTATAAGGGCAATCTTGTCGCCCTCGTTTATATTGAACGAGATATGCTCGAACAGCACTTTGTCGCCGTACGATTTACTTATATTTTCAACTTGCAGGAAACTTGCCATCGAGCTAATATCTTAATCTGTGTTTAACTATTTCACCATTACTGCGCGCACTTTGAAAGGTCGCTTTGCCGCCCGCTTTGCTGCCTTCTGCAAATAGGGCGCATTTTGGTCGGTAACGTGCAAATTACCCATCTCAAGACGGAGCGTATTGCCCATCATCGAGCGTCGGGTGTAGGGCTTTATTAAGGTCTCATACCATGTGCAGGCAGCAGCATAGCGACCTGCGCCATAATCCATGTGATATCCGTCGCGAGTAAACTCCATCGGGGGATTGTTCACCTCCGAGAGGCGCAGCGACTGAATAGCCGTACCCGAGGGTATGATGGTCTTAATCTTATAATCTCGCTTTAGATTGCGAACGCACTGGTGAATTGCGTCGAGCATCTTTTGCTGGTTGCGGTCGTAGTTCGGGAACTCAGGATGCTGACTCTCGATAGAGTAGGCCCACGTCATGTGCCACACAATCTCGGCTTGTGGCTGCACTTTGCTTACCACCTCGATCAACTGCTCCAAATGGGGAACATAACTATCGTATAGGCCCGAAACGCCCGAAGCCTGCTGCATGGTAATTATATCCCACTCGCCCATAGCCAACGCCTGCTGCATGGTTACGCCATTATGCTGCGTCCAGCGATTCTCGCCCGCTTTTGAGTGATAGAACAAGTAGGCCGCCTCCTGCTTATTGTAAAACTCCATGTGGCGAGCCAATGTACAACCTCCCACATAAAGGCGAGCCAACTCAACATCCTTCACTCCGAGGCTCTCTAACAAGGCGGGCAGATGCTCCATCCCATCGTCCGAGAAGCTGTTGCCTATAGCCAAAATGCGCAACACTCCATCGTCGTTTTTTTGAGCCGTAGCCGGAGAGATATATGTGCAGACAAGCAGAGTTGTGAGCAATAAGGTTGTTATTCGTTTCATGGTAATATTTTAGGTTATTGCGTTAGATCCTAATAGAAGTTATCGTACATTGACTGACTCTTCTGGTATTTCAAGTCCTGCAATGATGCCGCCTTGACACCAATGTTAAAGCTCCAACTCTTGTAGTGGCCGAATGGAATCCACGTAAAGGACATCTGCCAGCAGTGCAAATCGCGTGTGATACTTACCGACGAGGTGGTTAGCTTGTTGTTGGAGATGTCGTAACCTCCCGAAATCGTAGCTGCCATTTTGGGCGAGAATGTTATACTTCCATTAAAGCCTATTGTCTGTGTAATATTACGTTTTATACCCGTTGTGCCGTTGTTGACGTAGTTTACCGAGTAGTTGATGTTGTAGTTGAATCCTAAGGTCCACGGCAGCGAGAAGTCGTAATACATCTGCGACATATATTGCCTGCGCAGTACGGGATCCATCGTACCGTATGGGTCGGTAAACGGATTCATATACTCGGGCGGTATGCTGTTAATATCGTTAATTGCCGGCTGTGACGAACTACGCGACTTGAATGTATAACCAAAGCTCCAGCCCGTATTGGTAATACGGCCAAGGTTACCACGACTCCAAGTGAGCTTGTCGTAACGCTTACCCTCGGGTGTAACCTCATAGGGGTCGAGTGTAGCTCGCAAATTGATTGCAAAGTTGCTCGAAATGGTGGTGCGGATAGATAGTGCAATGGTCGATAGCTTCATTGAATCGGCCAAGAAGTTATACGAACCGCTGATGCTCAAATCGTCGATAAGTTTAATCTTCTTAATACCCGATGTGTCGCGCTTGCTTAATACCTTTGCCTCGAGGCTCTGTGAGAGTGAGAAGTTAAGCGACATATTCTTACCTGCGGGCGGCACGCCATAGGCGTTGTCGGTAAATGGTGAATAGACCGTTGTACGACCCGTTGAATCTGACTGTACGGTTTTGTGGTAACCATATTTCTGGTTACTGAAGTCGGGGGCATACGAGAAGCTAACCGAAGGTGTAATGGTGTGGCGCAAGCCCTGAAGTTTCATCTCCTTGTACTTCTCCTTAATCTGCCAAGTACCATAAATGGTGGTCGATGCCGATATTGCCGCGTTGTAGTTGTATAAACGATAGAATCCATATTCGGGGTCGAGCTTCTCGAGCTTGTTGGTCTCGGAGTTCCACTCCTGCTCAATCTTCTTGAAATACCAACGCTCGGTGTAGTTGAACGAAGGCGTTACGTTGATGTAGTTCAAAATATTGAATGAAGCCTGAACGGGGATGTTGTGCTGAATACCATTACGCATAGCATCCAAGGTCTCACGATCGAAAATAGTACTCTCGGTAGCGGTTACCGAGTTGGTCAACTTACCCGAGTAGCTCATCGAAATCTTCTCATACCAGCGATCCTTACCCATCTTCACTTTACGCTTCAAGGGGAAGAACTTTGCAACGTTGAACGATACGTTGGGCAGGTTGGCCGAGATGGCTTGTGTCTGCGAGTTCTGCGATATACTCATACTTACTGCCAACGAGAATGGTGTGCCGGCCCAATTCTTCGAGTATGAGATTGAAGAGTTGGTCTGCGTCGAGAGCATATCGTTGAGGTTTGTTGCCGAATATTTACTATAACCACTCGATGAAAGGTTAACCGAAGCCGAGAATGTAGATCCCGGGTTAGCCTTCGGATCCTGCGAGTGAGTCCACTGCAACTGGAATGTGTTGGCCTTAACGTAGTCGGCATCGCCCTTGTCGCCCGATTTTACGCTGGCGTAGTTGAAGTTAAGGTTACCCGTGTATTTGTATCGCTTCATATAACGTGCAACGGCTTGAGCCTCCCACGAACCGAGCGTATAGTAACCTCCCGTAAGTGTAAGGTCCATATAGTCGTTGAACTTGAAATAGTAACCCAAGCCACGAATGAAGAATCCTCGTCTTGCCTCCTCGCCGTAGGTCGGCATCAGGATACCCGATTTAGGGCCAGAGCTGATTGGGAAGAATGCCTCGGGCAGACCGAGGAACGGAATGTGCACATCCTCGATAACCAAGTGTCCTGGACCCATGATGGCCTTTTTACCGGGAATAACCTTAATCTTGCTGGCATCGTAGTAGAAGTGAGGATGGTCGGTATGCTCACACGTTGTGTACATACCTCCCGCAACGTTAATCGAGTTGTCAGGCATCTTCTTGACGTGCTCGCCGATCAACCATCCGTCGCCCTGCTGTGTGGCAATACCAATAATCTTTGCCTTCTGTGATTTTAGGTTGTAGTGAACAGAGTCCATATTTAGCTCCGTACCACCTTCGGTAAATGTCGGGCGTTTAACATTAACCTCGCCATTGACCGTATCCTGCGAACCGTGAGCGAATACGTCGTTTGTCTCGAGGTCGATATCGATAAAGTCGGCCTTGAGGTTGAATGCTCCGTAGTTAATCTCTCCGTCCTTGTAGAGATAGACCTTCTTTTTGCGCAAATCGTAATATAGCGAATCTACGGCACGACCCTTAATCGGACGGTCGATAGCCGATGAGTTACGGCTGCGCGCCGTATCGGATTCCGCCTGAACAAACTCCTCTAAACGACGACGAAGCGTGTCGATGGTGGTTGAATCGATTATCTGCATTAGACGGGTAGTGTCGTTTGGCTCCGTAATGCGGCGATTGTTGTTTCTTGGTGTTCGATTTGTGCGACGTGTAGTGCGCTCGGCGCGCTGTTGTGTCGTATCCTGCTGCTGCGAAATTGTATCCTGCTGCGCAACGATAGCGGATATGGCACGCATAGTGGGCGCCAATCCGAATACGAATTGCGAAAATAGTAGCACAATTGCTACCGAAAGGATATATTTAACTCTAATTTTACTCAAAATGTCAATATATTTTCGTAACTTTGCCGACAAGTCGGCAAAACGGCTCGGAATGGGGTTTTTCCTCACCCTCGCACGCGTGTTTTAACCGACAAATATAGCGTTTTTTTACTTATTGGCACTAATATTTCGGCAGTTTTTTATATGATGCGTTTTATTTGCACACTAACCCTTCTGTTGCTTTGCTCGTTTTCGAGTGATGCTATCTTTGCTCAATCCAACGAGTCGAAGGCTCGTGTTATTGTGATTGATGCAGGTCACGGTGGTAAGGCCTTCCCGGGTGCGACCTATGGCGGAGTGATGGAAAAGGATATAAATCTGGCTGTCGCGCTTAAGCTAGGTGCGCTGTTGGAGAAGGAGATGTCTGATGCCAAGATTGTCTATACGCGAACGACCGATACGGCTTTGGGTAAAACGTTGAATGAGGATTTAACGGCGCGTGCAAATATTGCCAATAAGGCTGGTGGCGATTTCTTTATCTCGATTCACGCCAATGCCGCGACAAAGAGTTCGGTATATGGCCCCGAAACACTTATCATGGGCGAGAGCGAAAAGGAGACGCGTTATAACGAGAGTGCGCTCTACAACAACAATAAGGAGGAGTTGATCGATATGTCGGATGAGAATACGGCTGCAATGGTGCGAGCCTATATTCAGAATCTGCAATTCACCTATGGCGAGTATAGCGAGATGATGGCTCGAATAATGCAATCTCACTTTGCCAAGGGTGGTCGAAACGTGCGCAAGACGCGTCGTCAGCTGCTCAAGGTGGTGTATGCTACCGATATGCCGAGTGTGCTTACCGAGCTTGGTTTTATGACCAATTCGCAGGAGTTGGCTTATATGAAGTCGCAGAAGGGCCAGAATGAACTTGCTCGAATGTTGTGTAATGCGGTAAAGGAGTATTTTAGCCGTCTGGATAATATGGCTGGAGTGGATGCCGATAGCGATACGGCAAATGAGTCTGCTGCGGGAAATACCGCTACGAAAGCGGCTGCAACAAAGGCTTCAACGACGAAAACGACAACTCCAAAGGAGTCGGCAAGCAGCTCCACAACACCCAGTGCGGAGAGTGCGAAATCTTCAGCTCAAGAGAGTACGAAAATGGCTTCAGACGGTGCTAAATCAACGGCCGCGCAGGCTGGATTTACAATTCAGGTTATGGCGTCGGATAAGAAACTTGCCGCCAATGATCCGCAGTTTAAGAGCTATCGTGGCAAGATTCGCCGACTGGAGGGCTCTGGCGTGCTGAAATATAAATATTGCTATGGCGAATTTTCGACCCGCGCCGAGGCGCAGAGCCGCGTTGCGGAGGTAGGAAAGAGCTTTAAGGGTGCTTTTGTCGTGCAATATAAGGGCGATAAAATCGTTAAATAGATGTCGTGGCAGACGGTATGATAAAGTGAAAATTAAAACAAAAAAGATA
>JAGBIR010000079.1 GCA_017934845.1 Alistipes sp.
AATAGTAATAGTTGTAAGGCTGCTGCACCTTTGGAATGCATACCATCCAATCTCCGTCACGCTATCGGGAATAGTAACACTTGTAAGACTGCTGCAATCATAGAATGCCTTATCTCCAATCTCAGTCACATTGCCATCGAAAGTTATAATACCTTTGCCATCCTCGTAAGTATTTGATACGATATTCGCACCAAATTCATTGGAATAATGTGGCGTTACAATCTTTCCATCGGTTGAGGTGTACCAAATTTCGTTGTTGCGTGGTTTGGTGGGGTCTTGATCATCGTCCTGCTCACCATCCCCCGAAGTATCCGCCACAATTGCATCTGCATACTCTTTCCAGCCGTCGGCAGCTTTATAGGCAGTAACGGAATTTTTAGGGACATAAATCTTGCGGTCGTAGGCATTGTTATCGAATGATAACCAATATTCTGCACCTCCATTATAGGCGGTAGGAGGTGTGGCGGCTTTGCAATAAACACCCTTAAGGGATGAACACTCTCTAAATACCGAGTATCCCATAAACGACATAGATGAAGGAAGAACCACTTTTGTAAGTTTATCGCACTGGCAAAATGCAAAATGATATATTCCTGATATATTATCAGCAATGGTATATGACGAAAGTCCAGCAGGAGCAAATGCCAAAATAGTATCGTCAATAACCAAACAACGTTTATCCGATGAAGCAAACTTGCCATTGAAAGATTCCAAAGCATTACATCCAATAAAGATTGCATATCCTAAATCGGTGATACTGTTAGGTAGAGTAACACTTCTTAAATCCTCGCAATTTGCGAAAGCGTAGTATGCTATTGATTTTGCGTTGCTTGGTATGGTATAAGATGTAGCACCGCAACCAAGAGCGTAGGTGTGTAACATGCCATCGTCGGTAATAAGACAGCGATGGTCGGCAGACGCAAATTTACCATTGAATGATTTAAGAGAATAGCAATATACAAATGCCAGATCCCCTAACTCAGTAAGGCTATAGGGAAGAGTAATCTCGGACAGTGATACACAACTAGCGAATGCCTCATAACCTATCGTGGTGACACCGTAAGGAATATTTATACTCTCGAGATAATAGCAAGAGTAGAATGCATATTCGCCTATTGTCTTGATACCATCAGGAAGAGTAATAGTCTTTAATTGATAGTTCGATATATAATCTGTGTCAAAAGCAGAATCGGGGATTTTATTGATGCTTCTATCGAATTTAATGACACCCTTGCCATTAGAATATGTATTTGAGATAATATTGGCTCCAAAATCTGCATCTTCGTAAGGCTCTACTATTTCCCCGTTGGCAGAAGTGTACCAAATCTCGTTGTTGCGCGGTTTGGTAGAAGCTGCGCCTTGCTTGATTTTTACTGTCTGCGTGATAGCCTTATCCTTTGAGATAAACTTAATCGTTCCCTCGCGGCTGTCGTCGCTGTTGTTGGCGGCAATAGTGAAAGTCAATGTTTCTGTTTCAAATGCGCGGGTTGAGTTGTTTGTAATCCAGCTGTCGGAAATCTCTACATCAAAATCAACGTTATGACCGACCTCGATATCAATCTCGCCACCATCGTTATCAACGGTGTAGCTGCTCTTCGCCAAAACAATCGCATCCTTCTGCGCCTGCGTTACGGTGATGGTCTCCTTGAGCGAGCCATCCTTGCTCTGTACGGTAATGGTTGCCGTACGCGAATCATAATCGCTGTTGGCATCCACGCGGTAACGAATTGTCTGCGAAGTCATTGCGCGGGTATCCTCACGATGCAGCCAGCTTGCCGAAGATGCACTGACGGTGTACTCCACATTAGCACGCACCTCAAACTCAACCGTCTGCGCCTTCTCGTCGATAACAATATCCTTCTTGCTGACGATAAGGGCATTGCTCTGCGACTGGTAAACCTTTACCGTCTGTGTAATAGTCTTATCCTTCGAGATAAACTTAATCGTTCCCTCGCGGCTGTCATCGCTGTTGTTAGCTGCAATAGTGAAAGTCAATGTTTCTGTTTCAAAAGCTCGGGTTGAAGTCTTTGTAATCCAATTATCGGAAATCTCTACATCAAAATCAACGTTGTGTCCGATCTCAATATCAATCTCGCCACCATCGTTATCAACGGTGTAGCTGCTCTTCGCCAAAACGATGGCATCTTTCTGCGCCTGTGTAATGGTGATGGTCTCCTTTAATGAGCCATCCTTGCTCTGTACGGTAATGGTTGCCGTACGCGAATTATAATCGCTGTTGGCATCCACGCGGTAACGAATTGTCTGCGAAGTCATTGCGCGGGTATCCTCACGATGTAGCCAGCTCGCCGAAGATGAGCTAACGGTGCACTCCACATTCGCACGCACCTCAAACTCTACGCTCTGCGCCTTCTCGTCGATAACAATATCTTTCTTGCTTACAATAAGAGCATTGCTCTGCGACTGGAAAACCTTAACCGTCTGCGAAATAGACTTATCCTTTGAGATAAACTTAATCGTTCCCTCGCGACCGTCATCGCTGTTGTTGGCGGCAATAGTGAAAGTGAGCGTTTCGGTTTCAAAAGCTCGTGTTGAAGTCTTTGTAATCCAGCTGTCGGAAATTTCTACGTCGAAATCAACGTTATGGCCGACCTCGATATCAATTTCACCACCCTCATTGTCAATTGTGTAGCTATCCTTTGCAATTACGATGGCGTCCATCTGGGCCTGCGAAATCATCACGATTTCAGAGAGACCATTCTCCTTGTTGGTGAATTTTACAGCAGCCGAGCGCGACTTATAATCCTCGTTGGGCGCAACGTCCAAGTAGAATGTATTGGTTGACATCGCGCGAGTGCTGTTCTCCTTTACCCAGTCAACATCCGACGGGATCTCAACAGCCACATCGACGTTGCTCTTAACCTCGACGGCAATGGTCTCGCCCTTGTCACTGACGGTATATTCGTTCTTCGAGAGGATGATCGTAGGCTCGTTACCCTCCTGATAGATGGTTACAAGCTCCTCCAAATCGCCACTATGAATCATAATCTGCGCCTCACGCTTCTCCATATCCTCATTCTCGGCAACCTCAAAAACGAGCGTTGATGACTCCAAAGCGCGAGTGGCCTTATACTTCACCCAATCCGCAGCATCGGGATCGATGGTGTAGTCGTAGTCAACATTGGCCTTAACCTCGATCTCTACCTCGCCACCCTCGGCTTCAACCTCAAATTTTGAGGCAGTGACTGTAAGGGCATCTTGCTGCTTTTGTGTGATAGTGATAACTATTTGCGTCGAGCCGGCTTGAATGATGATAGTCGCCGAGCGATCGTCGTCGGTGTCATTAGGTGCGGTTGTGATAGTAATCTCTACATCACCAGCCTGACCGCTTGTGGGATAGATTGAACACCAGCCCTCGGCACGAGTGTTTAGAACTTTTGCCGACCAAGGCTTCTCGGCATGAAAAGCGATGATGTCGTTGCCGCCCTTTTCCGATACGGTTGGAGCTGGAGGGGTAGTGATAGTTACCTCGGGTTGTGACGAAGGCTTGTCGCCACCACCTTGTGAGTTGTTTCCATTCTCCTCATCGCTGCTGGTACATGCTGCGAGAGTTAAGGCAAAAATAGCCAAAAAGATAGATAAAAATCGTTTCATTATGTATTATTGTTTGTTTTCGTTCGAGATAAATCGAAATAGGCAAAACAAAAGTAATACATAATTGGATAAAAAGCAAATCTGCGCAAAGAAAAAAGGCGAGGATGCGCCTCGCCTAAAGTGTGTGAAATCAG
>JAGBIR010000080.1 GCA_017934845.1 Alistipes sp.
CCCAAAATGTAGCCTCGAAAGGAATCGAACCTTCATCGTAAGAACCGGAATCTTATATTCTATCCATTGAACTACGAGGCCGCGATGCAAAGATGGTGAAAAAAAATGGATAAGACAAATAATAATACTTATTGGCAAAGATTGGAGGCTGTTATAAAGTGGGCGAATATGTCAACCAGCTTCTTTGCCCGCCATATTGGTTTGTCGCGTCCCGATATTTTTTACTACATAAAGGCCGGAAAGGGCAGTCTGTCGCAAAATCTTGCAAGGAGAATCGTTGATAAATTCCCCGAGGTAAGTATAGCTTGGCTGTTGACAGGCGAAGGCGAGATGCTTGGGTTGCCTACGAGTGAATATCGTATCCCGCTTTATGAGGGAAATGTTGCCGGCAGTATGCTGCGCGGAATGAGCGAGGTTGCACCTTCACAATACATATACCTACCCGTTGTGGAGGATTGTGATTGCGCATTTCGTAGTTATGATGATGCAATGGCGGCCGATATTATGCCGGGTTCGATAGTCTTTTTGAAAAAAACGGACATAAATGCCATTATTCCCGGGGGATTATATGTGATTGTTAGTAGTAATTTTATACTTTTGCGTAGAGTGCGTGTCGAGCAGGGTGAGTATTCGCGCGTGCTGGTTTTAGAGAAGTCGGGCGTGGCGTATGACTCGCTGAAGATAGAAGAGCAGCAGGTGGAGCATATCTATCGTGTCGTGGGTGCGTTAAGGCTGTTTTAATTGTGCGCAACGATCGGACTGGAGTGTAATGCGGCTGATGGAGTGAGCTAAGAGAATGGAAATAGGTGTATAATTTAATAATTTGTTACTATGACTATTAAAACTAAAGAAAATGCTTCGTTGTTGATAGCATTGGTGACAACTGTTATCGTGGCGGTTGTTATGGCTCTTTGTGGAGTCGTTTGGTGGTTAGTGTTGTGTGTGGCTGTGGCAGTGTTTGTTGTGGTTGCCGTATTTGCGCTATTTACCATTAAGTCGTATGTAGCATATAAACTTAAACCTATCTACTCGATGGTACTCTCGCGCGATGTGCATACTACCGAGATTGTCGATGAGTTAAAGGATAAGCATGTGGAGAACATTTCGGAGGAGCTTACAGCTTGGGCCGACGATAACGATAAGGAGATTAATCGCCTAAAACAGAGCGAGGCATTCCGTAAGCAGTATTTGGGTAATGTTGCCCACGAGCTTAAAACCCCGATTTTCAATATTCAGGGTTATATCTCTACGTTGCTCGATGGTGGCTTGGAGGATGAACTTATCAATCGCAAATATCTGGAGCGTGCCGAAAAGAGTATCGACCGATTGATTAATATCGTAAATGATTTGGATACAATCTCGAAGCTGGAGAACGATATGAATCGCCTTAAGATGGAGAAGTTTGATATCGTGGCTTTGGCAAAAGAGATCTCTGATCAGCTGGAGATGGAGGCTGCAAAGCGCGATATTAAGATTTCTGTTAAGGGTGCCGACTCTCTGCCTTCACAGTTCTGGGTTATGGCCGACAAGCATTTTGTTGGTCAGGTGTTGGTAAATCTTATTATCAACTCGATTAATTATGGCAAGGAGGGTGGTGCTACACGAATCAAGTTCCGCGATATGCTCGATAAGATTTTGATTGAGGTTGAGGATACGGGTGTTGGTATCGGCAAGGATGATA
>JAGBIR010000081.1 GCA_017934845.1 Alistipes sp.
CGATATCACCCTCCGAGCAATAAAAGTGCTCGGCGAGGCAGACTATATTCTGGCCGAGGATACCCGCACGACAGCTTTTCTGTTAAAGCATTTGGGCATCGAGAAAAAACTCTATTCTCATCATAAATTCAACGAGCACGCAACCGCCGCATCGGTTGCCGAAGCCATTGGCGAGGGCCGCACCGTAGCATTGGTATCAGATGCCGGTACTCCGGGCATCTCCGACCCCGGATTTCTGCTTGTTCGCACCTGTGTAGAGGCCGGTATCGAAGTCGAGACACTCCCGGGAGCAACAGCACTCATCCCTGCTTTGGTACAGAGCGGATTTCCCTGCGACAGATTCTGCTTCGAGGGATTCCTGCCACAAAAGAAGGGTCGCACAAAACGACTTCAGGAGTTAAGCGAGGAGCCTCGTTCGATTATTTTTTACGAGTCGCCCTTCCGCGTTGTGAAGTGCCTTGAGCAATTGGCCGAGGTGTTTGGAGCCGACCGCAAGGTATCGGTATCACGCGAGCTAACAAAGAAGTTCGAGCAGACAGTGCGAGGTACCGTTGCCGAGGTGCTGGAACATTTCCGCGAACATGAGCCCAAGGACGAATTTGTTATCGTCGTAGCCGGCT
This sequence comes from Alistipes sp., assembly GCA_017934845.1. Taxonomy (GTDB): domain Bacteria; phylum Bacteroidota; class Bacteroidia; order Bacteroidales; family Rikenellaceae; genus Alistipes. The sequence continues at coordinate 621 of JAGBIR010000081.1, forward strand.
GCCCCAAGCCCGAAAAGGAGGCCAAGCGCAACCGCTATGCCGAAGAGTAATGGTTTGAATTAGTTTTCAGATGGAATATTACAACAATCTTTCACGTTGGCAGAAGATTCAGCTCGGAATACTTTGGGCTATCTGCCGCTGTTTTGCACTACTACCACGCGTAATCCGATATCATGTTTTCGGCTACTCGATTTACATTCTGTTGCGTTTGCTGCGCTATCGACGCAAGGTCGTTATGACCAACCTTCGCAACTCCTTCCCCGACAAAAGCGAGAAGGAGCTATCGGCAATCTGCAACCGCTCGTATCGTAATCTGGCCGAGCAGATTATCAATATGATAAGCCCGGCAGGCATAAGTGACAAGGAGCTGATGCGTCGAATGAACTTCGTCAACATAGCCGACATCTGTAAAGTTATGGATGGCCGCAGCGCAATCTTTATGATGGGCCACTATGGGCCGTGGGAGCCGTGCAGCACATTGAGCCTCTACCTCGAGGAGCATACGCTCGTAGCGGTATATCACGCCCTGCACAATAAGGTTTTCGACGAACTTTTCCGCCGTATCCGCAACCACTCAAACATCGAGTTGGTTCCTATGCGCCGCACGATGCGCCACTTTATCGAGAACCACAAGAAACGCCCGATGATCGTCGGTCTTATCTCCGACCAGAATCCTACGGCGCGTGCCGATATGCACTGGCATAAGTTCCTGCATCAATGGACAGCCTTCTTCGATGGTGGCGAGGTTATGGCGCGAAAATATAATCTCCCCGTATTCTACTTCACCCACAAACGCCTGCGCGCAGGCATTTACGAGGGCTATATGACCTGCATCTACGATGGCAACGAGCAAGTCGAACCACACGAAATCACCGAGCGATATGTTCGTATGCTCGAAAAGGATATCAACGAATGCCCCGAATTGTGGATGTGGACCCATCGTCGCTGGAAGCATATTCCACCCGAGGAGCTACTTAAACAGAAATTCTAATGCGTACAGCCATCGTTATACTTAATTGGAATGGCGTGGAGCACCTGCGCACCTTCCTGCCAAGTGTGGTTCGGTTCACCCCACCCGAGGTCGATATCGTCGTTGCCGACAATGGCTCGACGGACGATTCGTTGGCATTCCTCGAGCAGAATTTCCCTGCAATTAAACTTGTTTGCTTGGATCAGAATTACGGCTTTGCCGAGGGCTACAACCGTGCTCTTAAGGCAGTCGAAGCCGACTACTATATTCTGCTTAACTCCGATATCGAGGTCACACCGCAATGGGTAGAGCCACTCATCGCCACACTCGACGCCAACCCTTCGGTCGCAGCCGTAGCTCCTAAACTCTTGGCCTATAACGACCGCACACGCTTTGAATATGCAGGTGCGGCGGGCGGTTTTATCGATTTTCTGGGCTACCCATTCTGCCGCGGCCGCATATTATCAACCACCGAGCAGGATTGCGGGCAGTACGATACCCCGCGCGAGGTCTTTTGGGCAAGCGGTGCAGCGTTCTGTTGCCGCGCCGAGCTGTTCCATCGCTTAGGCGGTTTCGATGGCGACTTCTTTGCTCACATGGAGGAGATTGACCTCTGCTGGCGAATGCAACTCGCCGGTTATAAGGTTATGTGCGAGCCTCGCTCGGTGGTCTATCACTTGGGTGGTGGCACACTACCCAACGAGTCGCCCCGCAAGCTCTATCTTAACTATCGCAACAACCTCTCGATGCTCTTTAAGTGCGCCCCCACGTGGCAACGCTGCGTTGTGGCTGTTGCGCGCCCTGCGGCCGATATGCTCTCGGCACTTATCTATCTGCTTAAGGGGCAAACCTCGCTCTTCTCGGCTACCATTCGCGCCTACTGGGATTTTATGCGACTGCACCACTCGCTCTCGAAAAAACGCCACGCGATACGCTCTGCAGCCACCGCCGAATCTCGGCAAATCTACCGCGGCTCGATTGTCCTGCGCTACGCCCTCGGCAAAAAGCAATTTGGCGATATGATGTAAAATATTAAACCATAAAATAACCTATTATGAAACGTATTTTGTTTTTAGTCACATTCGTGTGCGCTGCAATGTTCTCGGCGTGCGAGTACGATGATTCGGCTTTATGGGGCGAAATCGACGGTGTTAAGCAAGAATTAGCCGACCACGAGAGGCGCATTGCCGCTCTGGAGGAGTTGTGCAAGCAGATGAACACAAATATTTCTGCCTTGCAAACTGCTGTCACAGCGTTGCAGAACAACGATTTTGTTACCAATGTAGCACCTATCACAAAGGATGGCGAAACTATCGGATATACTGTTACCTTCAGCAAAAGCGGCTCGATAACCATCTACAACGGCGAAGACGGCAAGGATGGAGCAGATGGCGAAGATGCTGTGGCACCCGTAATCGGCGTTAAGCAGGATTCGGACGGAGTCTATTATTGGACATTGGATGGCGAGTGGCTCACCGATGATGCCGGTAATAAAATCAAGGCCGAAGGCAAAGACGGCAAGGATGGTGAGGATGCAACCGATGGAGAGGACGGCGTTACACCACAGCTGAAAATCGAGGATGATTATTGGTATGTGTCGTACGATAATGGCGCAACTTGGAAGCGATTGGGCAAAGCTACGGGCGATAGTAACACAAACGTAACCGACTGCGATTGCATAATTAAGGACGTACGTCAGGATGATAACAATGTCTATTTCGAACTAACCGACGGCACAATAATTACCATCCCCAAGTCTAATGGAGAAAATAATTCGGGCGACAATGGTGATGATGGAGATACTTCCGCAACTCTGCCTCCCTCAAACGAGATTTGGTACACATCGACCGATGGAAAGATTGTTGAGCCTAATAATTCTAATGCTTTCGGTGCTAATATTGTATCAAATACCTATGAAGAAGGCAAGGGCGTGATTAAATTTGACGGAGATGTAACAGAGATTGGGGAAAAAGCATTCGAATGGTGTCGCAACCTTACAAGTATCACTATTCCCGATAGCGTAACTGTGATTGGAGAGGATGCATTCTCTGATTGCAGCAGCCTGACAAGTGTTAATATTGGCGATAGCGTAACGACGATTGGACGATCTGCATTCTATTATTGCAGCAGCCTTACAACTATTACCATTCCCGATAGTGTGACTGTGATTGGAGAAGATGCATTCAATTATTGTTACAGCATTATCAGTATTACCATACCCGATAGCGTAACGACGATTGGAGATGGCACATTTGAGACTTGTGCAAGTCTTACAAGTATTACTATTCCCGATAGTGTAACGACGATTGGAGAGAGGGCATTCTGGAGTTGCAGCAGCCTTACAAGTATTACCATTCCCGATAGTGTAACTGTTATTGGAGATGATGCATTCCATTCTTGCCACAGTCTTACAACTATTACAATCCCCGATAGTGTAACTGTTATTGGAGAGACTGCATTCTATGATTGCATTAGTCTAAAAGCCTTTTATGGGAAATTTGCTACAATAGATAATAGAGCATTGATAGTTAACGGAGTTCTAAAGGTTTTTGCAATAGGATGTGGTGCTACATCATATACTATACCTAATAATGTGACTCAGATTGAATCTGCTGCATTCGAAGGTTGCAGTAGCCTTACAAGTATTACAATTCCCAATAGCGTGACTGAAATTGAATCTGGAGCATTCTATGGTTGCAGTAGCCTTACAAGTATTACAATTCCTGATAGCGTGACTAAGATTGGAGATGATGCATTCCATTTTTGCAGCAGCCTTACAAGTGCAACCATTGGCAACAGCGTGACAAAGATTGGAAGGGCGGCATTCGGATGGTGTAGCAGCCTTACAACTTTTTATGGAAAATTTGCAGCAGATAATGGTCGTTGCCTGGTCAATGGTAGCACTATAATCGCTTACGCCGAAGCGTCAGGTACAACATATACCATTCCCGATAGCGTGACTGAGATTGGAGATTCTGCATTCTATTATTGCAGCAGCCTTACAACTATTACTATCCCCGAGAGCGTGACTGAGATTGGAGAGTATGCATTCTCTTGGTGCGGCAGACTTACAAGTATCTATTGTAAGCCAACAGTTCCGCCAACAGGAAGTGGTAATATGTTTAAGTCAATCAGCTCTTTAGCCAAGATTTATGTTCCCATTGGCTCGGGCGCGGCGTATAAAGCAGCTGACGGTTGGAAAGATTACGCCTCGATGATTGAAGAGAAGGCAATGTAAATCGTGCGACCAATAGAAATAGTTGGGGCGGTCTTATATAAGGCCGCCCCGATTGATATACTTATATTTCTCTGCTATTTTGCGCTGTGGATTTTCCTAAAAGGAAGTTTCAACACGCCAAAGAAGGCTTCGCCGAAGATGCCGCCCGACATTTTTGATGCACCCTCGCGGCGTTCGGTAAAGACTATCGACACCTCCTCGACCTTCAGACCCAAACGCCATGCCGAGTACTTCATCTCGATCTGGAAGCCGTAGCCCTTCATCTGCACGCCATTCAAATCGATGGTCTGCAACGCTTTACGCGAGTAGCAGACAAATCCCGCCGTAGCATCGTGCACCGGCATACGCGTAACGATACGCACATACTTCGATGCGAAATACGACATAAGCAGGCGCGACATTGGCCAATTAACAACATTCACGCCGCACACATATCGTGAGCCCACGACGACATCCGCCCCAGCCTCGGCCGCCGCATACAATCGTTGCAGATCGTCGGGGTTGTGCGAAAAGTCGCAATCCATCTCGAAAACATAATCATAACCGTGCTCCAAAGCCCATCGAAAGCCCGCGAGGTATGCCGTACCCAAGCCCAGCTTACCCGTACGGCGAATCATAAACAGGCGATCGGAGAACTCCTTACGGCGACGTTCGACAACCTCGGCAGTACCGTCGGGTGAACCATCGTCGATGACAAGCATATCGAAATCGCCCGCGAGTGACATCACGGTATCGATCATTCGAGATATATTTTCAATCTCGTTGTAGGTTGGTATGATTACAAGTTTTCGCACTTTTGTATGCTATTATTCTTAATACTGCTCCTTTTCGTTGGGGAAGTCCTCGTTCTTCACATCATCGACATAGTGAGAGATCGCCTCGCTCATAACATCGTGAAGGTTAGCATAACGACGCAGGAAACGAGGAGAGAAGTCGTTGGTAATACCCAGCATATCGTGAATTACCAGCACCTGACCATCAACCTTACCGCCTGCACCGATACCGATTGTAGGCATCTTTAGTTCATTGGTTACGCGCTCGGCCAAAGCTGCGGGAATCTTCTCCAGCACAACGGCAAAGCAACCTGCTTCCTCCAGAAGATGAGCATCGCGAAGGAGTTTCTCGGCCTCGGCCTCCTCTTTGGCACGAACATTATATGTACCAAACTTATGAATTGACTGCGGCGTAAGGCCCAAATGCGCCATAACTGGGATTCCGGCCGACAAAATACGCTGAACAGACTCCAGAATCTCCTCACCGCCCTCCATCTTGACAGCATCGGCCTCGGTCTCCTTCATAATGCGGATTGCAGAGTCCAAAGCGACCTTCGAGTTACCCTGATAGGTACCGAAAGGCAGGTCAACAACAACCAATGCACGCTTCGCACCGCGCGTAACCGAGCGGGCGTGATAGATCATCATATCGAGCGTAATGGGCAATGTAGTCTCATATCCTGCCATAACATTTGCGGCAGAATCGCCAACCAAAATAACATCAACGCCTGCAGCATCGACGATTTTAGCGGTTGAGTAATCGTAAGTGGTAAGCATCGCGATCTTCTCGCCGCGCTGCTTCATCTCGGTCAAACGCAGAGTCGTAACGGCTCTGACTGATCCAGCAACTGACATATCTTGAAATTAAATTGTTTATACGTTTACAGCACAAATGTAGGCAAAAAATTGATACTTGCCAATTATGTGACGATTTTTCGGCACTCTGCGTCCTATGCCAACACTCCGCGTAGAGACTTAAAAAATGGCCACAGCACGATACCTCCGGCAACCGACACATTAACCGAATGTTTCGTACCGACCTGCGGAATCTCGATTGCACCATCACACTCATCGACAACGGTCTGATCTACACCAGCAACCTCATTACCAAAGACGAGTGCATACTTAACATCCGCCTCAATCTGCAACTCATCGAGCATAACAGCCCCCTCGACCTGCTCGATTGCCAGCACGCGATAGCCCGCAGCCTTCAACTCCTTAACGCACTCCAGCGTCGAGTCGTAATGACTCCACTCGACTGTAAGCTCTGCGCCGAGGGCCGTTTTATGAATATCCTTCGATGGCGGTGTTGCCGTAATGCCACACAACGATATGTGTTCGATGGCAAAAGCATCGGCTGTACGGAAAAATGCTCCCACATTCTGCGCCGAACGTACATTATCCAGCACTACCCTTACGGGCAGACGACGCATCGCAGCAAACTCCTCCACCGAGGGGCGATGCAACTCCTGATTAGTTATTTTTCTCATTTGCGAGTAATAATTATACCCTACAAATATAGCACAAATCACGGAAATAACTTATCTTTGCAGTTAATTATATTCAACAACTGAAGATGATTCGTTTTTTACGCCATATTTTATTGTTGTTCGCATGCGCGATATGTTGCGGCGCAGCCTATGGTCAAGAGAATATGCGAGTGCTTGCGGGTGTCGATTTTACCACATATTTCGATAACTTCGAGTACACAGGCACTACGCTCGGCGAATCGGGAACAATCTTCAGCGCACGCTTTACCCCCAAAGTAGGCATCGAGTGGAATGAGCGCAACTCTCTTATCGTAGGAGCAGACCTATTCACCGACTTTGGTAAAGACAGCCGGTTTATATCGAAGGCCCGTCCGCAGGTATATTACCGCTTTGCGTCGCCCAAGGTGCGTGCCTATGCAGGTATTTTCGACCGCAAGGAGATGGTCGGCTACTACTCGGAGCTATTTTTTAGCGACGAGGTCCGCTACTATGAAAACCGCGTGCAGGGCATCATGGGCCAATACGTAGGCAAGAGAGGCTATGCCGAGTTATCTATCGACTGGTGCGGTATGTATTCCGAGACTTCGCGCGAGCGATTCCGCATCCTCTCGGCAGGTCGCTATGATTTTGTAAAGGATGGTCTATTTTACGGCGGCTACGCCTTGCAGATCTTCCACTTTGCCGGCAGCGAGCAGATTGCGGGCAGCGTGGTGGATAACGTAATTGTCAATCCCTATGTAGGAGCAAAGTTCCGCGCATGGTTCGATTTCGATATCAAGCTGCACGGAATCGTCACTATGCAACGCGACCGCGCCGTAGAAGATAAGATGCACACCCCCAGCGGAGCGATGTTCCAGCTGCGAATGTCGAAATGGGGCGTCTATCTCGAAGAGCAGATTTATACGGGACGTCACCTTATGCCCTACTACTATACGGCCCCCAACGAGCTCTTTCCGCAGGGATATGGCAATGGATTGTATTCGGGTAGCACACTATTCGGTACCCAGCCCTATTGGGATGGTTGCCGCATTGCAAGTTGTACATTTTTCGACACCCGCATAGGCTATGCCAATAGTTTTTTCAACGATACGGTTCGCCTTAACGCCTTCATCGCGATGCAGTGCGATGGCGCGAAGTGGGGAACACGACAGATGGTCGAGCTGTCGATTAATCTGTTCAAGGGATTTGAAATAGATAAAAAATAGAATAATAACAAAATAAAGAGTAAAAATTATGACTACCAACAACATCGAAGCGGTTGAGACCAAAGAGCGTCTTAACTTTGTAGAGGAGGTTATCGAGGAGGCGATAGCAAAGGGTGAAACACGCGTGCAGACACGTTTCCCGCCCGAGCCAAACGGTTATCTTCACATTGGCCACGCCAAGGCTATTTGCTTGGATTTTGGCGTTGCTGCTCGCTATGGCGGCGTATGTAACCTTCGTTTCGATGATACCAACCCGACCAAGGAGGATATGGAGTATGTGGAGGCCATCAAGGAGGATATCCAGTGGCTCGGCTTCCAGTGGGGCAATGAGTATTATGCGTCGGACTACTTCCAGCAGTTATGGGATTTTGCAATCCGTCTTATCAAGGCTGGCAAGGCATATATCGACGAGCAGTCGTCAGAGGAGATTGCAGCCCAGAAGGGAACACCCACTCAGGCCGGCATCGAGAGCCCCTACCGCAACCGCCCCATCGAGGAGAGCCTCGAGCTGTTCGAGAAGATGAATCGTGGCGAGATCGAGGAGGGTAAGATGGTACTGCGCGCCAAGATCGATATGGCAAGCTCAAATATGCATTTCCGCGACCCGATTATCTATCGCGTTGTGAACCATCCCCACCATCGTACGGGCGACAAGTGGAAGGCATACCCTATGTATGACTTTGCGCACGGCCAGAGCGACTATTTCGAGGGCGTGACACACTCGTTGTGTACCCTCGAGTTCGTTCCTCACCGCCCACTTTACGATTTGTTCGTTGATTGGGTAAAAGAGGGCGACAACTTGGGCAACTACCGTCCTCGCCAGTATGAGTTCAACAAGTTGAACCTTAACTATACGCTGATGAGTAAGCGTAACCTGCTTATTTTGGTTAAGGAGGGCTTGGTAAGCGGCTGGGATGACCCCCGAATGCCGACTTTGTGCGGTTTCCGCCGTCGTGGCTACTCACCCGAGTCAATCCGTAACTTCGTCGATAAGATTGGCTACACCACCTACGATGCTCTGAACGACTTTGCTTTGTTGGAGAGTGCCGTACGCGACGACTTGAATAAGCGCGCTACGCGTGTAAGTGCCGTTCTCGACCCCGTGAAGCTCGTTATCACTAACTACCCCGAGGGACAGGTCGAGTCTATGGAGGCCGTTAATAACCCCGAGGACCCCGAGGCAGGTACACACACAATCGAGTTTAGCCGCGAGCTGTGGATGGAGCGCGAGGACTTTATGGAGGATGCTCCGAAGAAGTATTTCCGTATGACTCCGGGCCAGGAGGTGCGCCTGAAGAATGCCTATATTGTTAAGTGTACAGGCTGCGAGAAGGACGAGAATGGCAAGGTTACTACGGTTTATGCCGAGTACGACCCCGACACCAAGACCGGTATGCCGGGCAGCAACCGCAAGGTTAAGGGCACACTCCATTGGGTGAGCTGCAACCACTGCATCAAGGCCGAGGTACGCCTCTACGACCGTCTGTGGAAGGTTGAGAATCCTCGTGATGAGATGGCTGC
>JAGBIR010000082.1 GCA_017934845.1 Alistipes sp.
ACAGTATCCTATGTCGCGTCAGTTTACTTTCGGTCTTGATTTAACATTCTAATCTGCTATGACTATGTTACATAAAATTAAGATATTTTTTGCAATTATGGTGGTTGCGGTGACTTTGTCGTCGTGCCTCGATAAGGAGCCTTCGTCGGCTATTCCCGAGCAGGAGGCTATGCAGACATTTGATGATGCCGAGCAGACTGTAACGGGTATCTACGCCTTGATGAAGAGTCAAGCTTTGTGGAGTGGTTACCTTACGCTTCTGCCCGATATCCAGACCGACTTGGTATATGCTGTCGAGGGCTACACCAACGTTTATGGCTCGTTCTGGCAGTGGGAGATTCGTCCTACAACAGCCGAGATTGAGTCGGTGTATGCATCTTTGTATCAGCTAATTTCAAATTGTAATTTCTATCTCGAGAAGGTTGGTGCTGTAAAGGATACGCTTACCGACGATGATAAAATCGAGACTCTGGATCAATACACTGCCGAGGTATATACCATCCGTGCGCTGGCTTACTCTGAATTGTTGAAGTGCTATTGTAAGGCTTACGATCCGGCAACTGCCTCAAATGAGTTGGGTGTAGTGCTGCGTAAGGGCTATTCCGAGGCGGAGCCTGCGGTAAGAGCTACTTTGGAGGAGTCTTATGCCTTCGTTTTGGAGGATTTGGCACGTGCCGAGGAGTTGTTTGTCGATGAGAACAACGGCTACTCGTCAGCCTATATGACTCAAGGCGTTGCGTTTGCTTTGCACGCTCGCGTAGCTTTGAATATGCAGGATTGGGATAAGGCTATCGAGTACTCGACCAAAGTTATCGATATGAAGGAGTACTACTCACTCTCGTCAGCCAAGCAGATGTACACTGCCGATGCGTCGTTCTACGACTATATGTGGCAGTATGATGTCGGCACCGAGGTGTTATGGCGTATTGGCTATACCACAACATCTTACGGCGGTGCGTTGGGTCAGGTGTTCCTTAACTTTAACGTCGATTACTACTACTTCTATCCCGACTATGTGCCAGCACAATGGGTGTTGAACCTCTACGAACAGTCGGATTTGCGTTACAGCAGCATCTTCTACGACGCTACGACGGGTTACGATCACGCACTTTCGTGGCCGCTGCTCGTGAAGTATTATGGTAATGGCGATTTGATTAACAACCTAATCTATCACGTTTCGATGCCCAAGCCATTCCGCCTCTCGGAGCAGTATTTGATTCGTGCCGAGGCTTATTGCCGTCAGGCTACGCCGAACTATGGTGCTGCATCGAAGGATCTCACCACGTTGCGTGAGGCTCGCTTTGCGTCGGGTGGTGCTATTACTGTTAATGCCGATAACTACTTGCAGACCATTGCCGACGAGCGTGTCCGCGAGCTCTATATGGAGGGATTCCGCTTGAACGACCTGAAGCGTTGGGGTACCTTATATAATAATGGCAACGGCTTTAAGCGTACGCCCCAGACTTCGTCGTTGCCCGAGGGTAGCTCACTCGAGATTAAGGCCGATAACCCGTTGTTCGTATGGCCTATTCCCCAGCACGAGATCGAGGCTCCGGGATCGCAGGTTCAACCTAACGAAAGCAACAAATAAACTAAGAAATGACGATGAAAAAGATATTTTATACTCTGATTTCTATGGCGATGGCCTTTGCGGTGGTGTCGTGCGACGAGCAGTATATCACCTATCAAGGCCCCGAGTATATGATGTTCTCGGATACGCTTTCGACAAATATGGTGTTGTCGGATGGATCGACATTCACCGTTCCGGTAGCTTCGACCGTCGCGTGCGACTACGATCGTACGATTGGTGTGGAGGTTGTCGATGCCGGTAGTAACGCTATCGAGGGTAAGCACTTCAGCCTGAAGAGCAATACGATAACAATCCCTGCCGGAAAACTTACCGCCGATGTTGAGGTGCTGGGCCATTACGATAATATCGAGCCTACCGACTCGCTGGGCTTTATCCTTAAGCTGGTTGTCCCCGAGCAGTTGAAGTGGAACGACTTGTATGCCGGTAGTGACCGCACAAAGGTCGTAATGTATAAGAGTTGCCCGTTCGATATCAACAATTTTACAGGTTGGTGTATGCTTTCGTCGCTCTTCATCTACTCATATCCGGGCGATAATACAAGCTATCAGCGATTGATTAAGACCGAGTTGCATCCCACCGAGGAGAATACTGTAATACTTCGCAGTGCCTTCTACGACGGCTACGATGTAACCATCAAGTTCCACCCCGAAGATCCCGCTAATCCTACCGTTTCGATGGATAGCAATCAGGTAATCAGCGACGAGGCGTCGGTGTTGGGCTGGATTCTTGGCGACGACCATATCTTGGCCGAGCATAGTCCCTACTATGTGTCGTATTTCAACTCGTGCCAGCGTTTTGTGGAGTTGTGGATGCACACCTATGTCGAGAAGGTGGGCGAGTCGATTGGTACGATAGGTCACTTCTACAATGTACTGGAGTGGGTATCGGATGAGGAGGCTGACCGCCTGCAACGCGAAAATGGAATGTAATGAAAAGTAGTAAAATTAATATATCCTTTCTATTTATTTACAGTTCAATTTAATATTAACAATTATGAAAAAGAATTATTTTCTTTTGTTGTGCAGCGTACTGTTGAGCGTTAGCTTCTTCGGTACTGCTTGCTCGGAGGATGATACTGAGCCTGTGGTTGTGGCTCCATCTTTCCCCGAATTGGTTACCAAGACAGCTGCGGCTGGTGAGGTGATCGATATCACTTTCGATGCAAACTACGATTGGGTTGCATCTATTTCTGAGAGCACTTATGCTTACTTCCAGTTGCTTACTGGTGAGGGTGCAAATGCTACAACTACAAAGAGCGTATCAGGTGCAGCAGGACAGCACACCATCAAGGTGCAGGTTGCCGAGGATGTGGTTTACGAGAATGCTCCCGTAGGTGAGGTTACTTTGGCTATGAATGGTGAGTCAAAGGTTATTGCACAGATTACTTATCCCGTGACTGAGCGTGTAGTATCTATCTACGCTCCCAAGATGAACAATTGGGGTGCATTCCAGGGTGGCGCATACGATGGCACTCTTCTCTATGCTTACGAGGAGGAGACTATGGCAGCTGATGCTTCAATCAAGATGTTGTGGGGTACTGAGCGTGGTAACAACGATGCTGTTAACTCATTCTTTGCTCCTGTGAAGATCGTTACAAACTTCGACTATACAGTGGCTGGTCCCGAGTGGATGGTAGCTGCCGAGGCTGGTGTTGCCGGCGAGCAGGAGCATATCATCAAGGCCGACGCTGCGAAGTTGCCCGCCGATAGCACAGTTCAGCAGATCGACATCTTGGGTGCTAACAGCGAGACTGTTGTTGCTTCATTCAACGTTGAGATTACAGGTTACAACAACTTTATGGTTGTTGAGGGCTTCTCTGAGCAGAGCGAGTATGCATTCGACGGTGAGGCTCAGACTGCAGTTGATGGTTATATCACAGCTGCCGAGACTTATGTAGCTGTTGTTTGCGATGCAGCAGGTGCTACTGCTGATTGGGTAACTGTTGAGGCTACTTCAGAGGAGGAGTCTGTTATTAAGACTTATGCTGTAAGCGCAACTGTTGCTGCTAACAGCGGTGCCGCTCGTACAGCTTATCTCTTCTTCTTCGCAAAGAACGCCGTTCCTGCTGACTATGCTGCTTTGTTCAACACTGATGGTTCAGTTAAGGAGGAGTATGCAGCTAACTTTGCTACTGTAATCAACCAGTATTCAGAGCCTGCAACTATCGCAGTTAACTGGCTCGACGATACTTGCACTACATTTGCCGAGGCAGGTGCCGATATCAGCTATTGGTTTACCGAGGGTGCTTTGCGTAACTACTACATCGGTAGCAAGTACGATATCTCTTACTATGGTGAGTGGGCAGAGTATGGCTCTGACAGCTCATTCAAGACTACTCGTCCCGTTAAGTCATTCAAGACTTACTCTTACACTATGGAGGGTAGCTTCGTAGAGCTTGGCGACGATACTTGGGTATATGCTAAGGCATTCTACACTGATGAGGAGATGTCGCGCTTCAATATCTATGCTGACATTACAGCTGCTTCTGCCGAGGGCTCATTGAACGTTAACACCAACGAGTACGAGGCTGTTATCTTGGTAGAGTACACCGACGGTACTTACTCAGCAATCTACTTCCACTACTCAAGCAATGCTGGTGGCTCATCTGACGAGGGCGTAGCTTTCGAGAACGAGCAGTATGCAGGTTGGGCTGGTGCTACGTTGGTAGAGTTGAAGGAGGGTGACGAGCTTTACGATACATATTTTGCAGAGTATAGCTCTTCAGCTATGCCTGCTAAGTTCTATCACCTCACATACCAGATGCCTATCGAGGAGTCTATGTACTCGATGGTACGATTGACAGGTATTGGTTCTGATTTGTATGCTAATCCTGTTTGCGAGTGGGCTTACTACAACCAGATGAATCAGACCGTTGTTATGGAGGCTGCTGGTGCAGGTGCCGAGACTCCGGGTGCTATTCTCTTTATGACCGGTATGGGCATCAACCAGATTGTAATCCTTTGTACTTTGGTTAGTGATGGCCAGGGCGAGGGCGGCGAAGGCGGCGAAGGTGGCGACGAGCCTGCAACTATCGATTGGGATTATGTATGCGGTGCGTATGCAGTAGCTGAGTGGGATAACCCTTGGTGGCATGCTGATGCGACACGTCGTTACCAGCTTATGGGTCACGGTTTCTGGCACAATTATGTAAAGTTGGCTTCAGACTGTAAGGTAGATGGTAATCCTTGCGGTACTCCTAAGGATGGCCAGCGTTATGGTGTTGTTTATTCTTGGAACAACCACGCTTTCTTCAATATCGCATCAACTGAGATCGATCCCCAGACTTGGGAGCCTAAGTCAGGTACAGGCTGCTACGCTTTGACTGACTTGATCGACCGTGAGACTGATATCGATAAGGTAATTGACAATAAGTCATACTACGACAAGAATGAGGAGGCTTTCTATTTTAGCTTCACTCTTACAAGTGGTGGTACTGTTTATCGTCACTGCGGTAAGTTGCATTCACGCGGTACTGTAGCTGAGAAATAATAGGAATAGAGACTTAATCTTGCGACACCCCGTCTTTCGGGGCGGGGTGCCGTTTTTAAACAATTTTGGTTCGGAAACGGGCCGTTTGAACTGTAAATAAATTGAAGTTTTAGCGAAGTTTTTTTTAAGATGAAACTATACCGAAATATCATATGCGTAGTGCTGGCCACCTTGGTGTCGGCATTCGTGGTAGGCTGCTCGGATGACGAGGGCGTAGATAACCGCGAGCAGAACTACGGATATGCTCAATTTAAGTTATACAAAAAAGCGTCTTACACGCCCGATGCCGATGTTGAGGCATCGCGTGCAGTGCAGAGTACGCTCGATTATTTGGCCGATGCTCACAAGGTGAAGGTGACATTGGTCTATGACGATATCACTTTGGCGCAGACGCTTACACTCTCGTCTGCCGATGCTTCTTCGGCCGAGTATGGCCTGCGAAGCGATAAGTTGAAACTATTGGTGGGTGATTATCGTCTTATCTCATTCTCGTTGTATGATGCCGAGGATGAATTGATCTATAACGGCACTCCCGATGGCGAGAGCAGCTTTGCTATTGTCGAGGGTGGCCTTACGATGCACGACGTGACGGTAAATGTTACGCCTCGAGGTCAGGTGCTGTTTACATTGAAAAAGGATTTTTCGTCGTTCGACAAGACTCGTGCTGCGGTGCGCGAATACACCTTCGACGAGATTAATAAGGTTGATATATCGGTGGCTCGCGTCATTGGTTCGGGCTCGTTGGTCGATCGCGTAGATTTTACATCTTTACCCGCGTCGTTCTCGATGCACTTCGATGAGGATAACGACCAGAGCGACGAATTTGGATATAAGACCTCAACCATATTGTGCGATACGGTGCTGTTGTTGCCTGCGGGTAACTATCGCGTAACATCTTACCGCGTATATGACAGCAATCGAAAGTTGTTGGAGGTTAACAATGCCCCCAACTTGTCGGAGTTCTCAATTGCGGATAATACTCTTACCGAGGCCGATGTGAAGGTTACGATGTATGAGAGCGACGAGTATATAAAGGATTACTACGCACTCTACGAGATATGGAAGAGCTTGGATGGTGAGAATTGGTACTATAAGGGCGAGAACTTCCCCGAGGGCTCAAATTGGAATTTCAACAAGGATATCGATTTGTGGGGCGACCAGCCCGGCGTGGAATTGCACGCCAACGGCCGCGTAGCGCGCATCGATATTAGCGATTTTGCTTTCCGTGGCCATCTATCGCCTGCAATTGGTCAGTTGACGCAGATTGTCGAGCTATATTTGGGTACTCACAACGACGTAAACTTGTGGGAGTATGACCCCTCGTTGGCGCAGGATCAGAGCCTTAGCGAGCGCGGCAGAAACCGTATGGCTAATCACTGTAAGTTCTTGCAGATGATTCACCCTGCGACGCAGGTTACCGAACCTTTGGCGCGTGGCTTTGCCGAGAAGGGCGTGTCGATTCCCGCTACGGCACTCTACGAGCAGGGCCTTTCAGAGAAGGATATTATCGATATTAAGACCGGTAAACAGAAGAGTGCAATCCGCCCGATGGATACCCATCACGGTACGATTTGTAATGGTTTGAAGTCGTTGCCCAAGGAGATAGGTAACTTGACCAATATGGAGTACTTCTATATGGCAAACAGCGAGATTGAGTCGTTGCCCGACGAGATGGAGAATCTTGTATCGTTGACCGATATCGAGATTTACAACTGCCCGAATATGAAGTCCTTCCCGATGGTTATTACCCGTATGCCCGAACTTATTTCGCTCAACATCTCAAATAATGCCCAGTGGTCGGAGGAGGAGTGCTTGAAGGGTATGCGTGCCTTGGCATCTGGCCCTTCGTGCGAGAAGATTCAGATTCTGTATGCGCGTCAGAACAAGTTGCCGTTGCTGCCTCGCGAGTTTAAGAATATGAAGAAGATTGGTCTGTTGGATTTGGCATATAACAAGATTGCCTATGTAGAGGAGGCGTTGGGTAGCGATATTGCTTTCGTTCAGCTCTATCTCGATCACAACCTTTTGGAGAGCCTTCCGCAGAATTTCTGTGGATTTGCCGATGCCGAGACCATTTCGGTAACATATAATAAGCTGAAGAAGGTGCCTAATATCTTCTCGGCAAAGAGCGATTATACCATTAAGTCGATCGACTTTTCGGGTAATGAGATTGATGGCTTCGAGGGTGCCAATGATGGTACATTCAAGGGTATAAGAGTCGAAACGCTTACATTGGCAAACAACCCCAAGATGACACGTTACCCCAAATGTTTGGCCGAGACCAACTCTTTGGTATCGTATATCATCTTGCGTTCTTGCGGTATAACAGAGGTGCCGCGTGGCTCGTTCGAGTATAAGAATTCGGTTGATTTGATGTCGTTGGATTTGACGTTTAATAATATTAGCGATCTTCCTCGCGATATGCACGCAGGAAATCTCCCATATTTGTATGGCGTCGATCTGTCGTTCAACTCCTTCAGCGAGTTTCCTTTTGAGCCGCTGGATGCTTCATCGCTTACGATTTTGGGTGTGCGCGCTCAGCGTGATTCCGAGGGTAAGCGTTGCTTGCGCGAGTGGCCTGAGGGTATAGGTATGCATACAGGACTCAGAGCGTTGTATCTTGGCTCGAATGACCTGCGTCGTATTAATGATACTATTTCGCCCAATATCTACTATTTGGATATCAGTGACAACCCGAATATTATATTCGATGCTACCGATATATGTGACTATTGGCGTGCCGGTGTCTACTTCTTGATTTACGATAAGACACAGAATATCTTGAATTGTGATTATATGTTGGAGTAACCCGAAGTGTTTGAGATTATGAATTTGAAGAAATATATATTGTTTGCATTTGTGCTTGGCCTGTTTGTGGCTTGTACTAATGATGATGCGAATATCGACTTTAAGTTGGATCAGGAGACAATTCGTATGTCTGCCGTTGGCGGTTCGGAGCGCGTAAAGCTGAATGTCTCGGAGCGTTGGATTGCCTCAACCGATAATCCGTGGATTACCGTATCGCCTGCAAATGGTGTGGGTACTACGATGTGCGAGTTCCATATCGACTCAGCATTGAGTGCCGAGGCGCGCCGCGGTGTGGTGCGTATCCAGAATCTCGAGACCAAAGAGGAACGCGAACTTATAGTCGAGCAGGAGGGATTCCCTTATGGTATTACCGTATCGGATGCAGAGGTCGTTGTGGATAATTTCGACCGTCCCGAGAATCGTTATTTCGATGTGACTGTAAAGTCTAATATCGATTTCGATGTGGTTATTCCCGACGATGCCGAGTGGTTAAGCAACGATGATTATAAGTTGACACTCGACCGCGGTCAGCGTCCTCGTCAGGTGAAGTTGCGTTTTAAGTGGAAGATTAACACTAATCCCGAGGAGCGTTTGGCAAAGGTGCAGTTCCAGCCAAAGTCGAGCGTTGAGCTTTCGCAGCAAGATGTGTTGAACGTTACGCAGCAGGGTGCCGATCCTATTATTCCCGATACCCGTGCCGGTGACTCTATCGCGTTGTTGAATATAGCCCGCTCGCTCAATACATTGGCTTCGTGGGAGTCTTCAGAGCCTATGGAGATGTGGAGTAGCGTGACCCTATGGGACGAGAGTATGGACGACTGTACACCCGAGAAGGTGGGTCGTGTGAAACGTGCCGAGTTTACGATGTTTAATATCAAGGAGTCGTTGCCATTCGAGGTACGTTACCTGACAGCGGCCGAGGAGTTGTACTTCTTTGGTAATACCAACACCTTCTTGTTGAATATCGAGCTGGGTGACGAGATTACCGAACTTACTCAGTTGCGTCGCTTGACGATTGGTAGCTATGGCTTGGTTTCGTTGCCCGAGAGCTTTGCCAATATGAAGAATCTGGAGTATTTGAACCTTTGTGCAAACAACTTCCAGACAGTTCCCGAGGTGCTTACTCGCGAGAACTTCCCAAAGCTCCGTTCGCTTATTTTGAATGCCAACCAGCGTAGCGTGGTTTATGATTTGAGTAATACGACAAAGACTAATGTGGGTGGCTTTATCGATAATCAACCCTTCCCCGAGCATCTGCTCAAGTGGAACGAACTCGATACACTTGTCTTGTCGGTTAACTATTTGAGCGGCGAACTTCCATCGATGGAGGATCACGAGAAGTGGACTGCCGAAGAGGTTAATGCTTGCGATACGTTGCCTTCAATCTTGATTGGTATGCCCAAAGTGTTGCCTACAACAAAGCAGCTCTCTATTAACCTGAATCGATTGTCGGGTAAGTTGCCCGATTGGCTGTTGTACCACCCTGCGTTGGATTGGTGGACACCCTATAGCCTTGTCTTCCCGCAGGAGGGCCGTGATGCTAAAGGTGTGCAGGCCGGATTCGATAACGAGCCTGTTAACTTGAACTACTATTACGAGCATTACGTTAATAAGAAGCAGGCGAAGATGGCCAATGAATCAGAAAATGAGTATGAAGATGAATAGATATTTTTACCTTATCCTCGCCTTTATGGCACTCTCGCTGACGGCATGTGTCGAGAGTGATACGTTCTTGGATGAGAACGTCGAGGAGAAGCCTTTTGCCCAAAGTGAGCTGCTGGTGAAGTTTACGCCCGAGGTGGCCGATATGGTGGCAGAGTTGAGTGTTAAAACGCGTGGTACAGTTACCCGCAGTGGTGTGCCTACGGTGGATGAAGTGTTGGATGTTGTTGGCACTTACAATCTCGAGCGACTGTTCCCCGTAGATGAGCGCACCGAGGAGCGTACGCGTCAAAGCGGATTACATCAGTGGTATATCGTGCGCTTCAATGGCGAGTACGATGCCGAGCAGGTTGCCCTGCGTATGCAGCAGCTTGGTGAGGTTCAGAAGATAGATTTTAATCGTACCATCAAACGCGCCTATACAGGTAAGGCGAAGCCCTTGTCAGGCCGACAGATGGAGTATATTTCACTTGCAACACGCGCCGCTGTTTCGACCAACGACCCGTTGCTTGGTGCGCAGTGGAATCTCATAAATAATGGCGATTTGTTTACTGCGGGTGATGTTGTAAAGTCGGTTAAGGATGCCGATGTGCAGGTTGCCGAGGCGTGGAATCGCTCGATGGGCGATGAGTCGGTTATCGTAGCGGTACTCGATGAGGGTATCTTTGTCGAGCATCCCGATTTGATTAATAGTATGTGGGTGAATGAGGATGAGATCAATCGTTCACATCAGGATAACGATAACAATGGCTATAAGGGTGATTATTACGGCTACAACTTTGCCAAAAATCAGGGCCTCATCACCTGGGACGATATTTACGACTCGGGCCACGGCTCACACGTTGCTGGTGTTATTGCTGCGCAGAACAACAATGGCGTTGGTATTGGCTCGATTGCTGGCGGTAATGGCTCACGCCCGGGTGTGAAGATTATGTCTTGCCAGATATTCTCGGGTTATACAGGCTCGAGCAGTATCGCTGTATCGCGTGCTATTAAATATGCTGCCGACAATGGTGCTGTAGTATTGCAGTGTAGCTGGGGTTATGTCTCTGGCTCGGCTAACGAGTTTGATTGGGGTGAGCCCGGATTCGCTACTCAGGAGGAGTGGGAGGCTGGTGCTCCGCTCGAGAAAGATGCGTTGGATTACTTTACTCACAATGCCGGTTCACCTAATGGTCCTATCGATGGTGGTGTTGCAGTGTTTGCCTCGGGTAACGAGGAGGCACCGCAGGCGGGTTACCCCGGTGCCTCGGACGATTATGTCTCGGTAGCTGCTACTGCAGCCGACTTTACTCCTGCCGTATATACCAACTATGGCCCGGGTACTACTATTTCGGCTCCGGGTGGCGATCAGGATTACTATTACGACTATATTGATGAGACTCACACCTATGGCGAGGTGGGATGTATCCTCTCGACGTTGCCTTATCACGTGAGCGAGAGTGGCTATGGTTATATGGAGGGTACTTCAATGTCAACACCACACGTTTCGGCTGTCGTAGCGTTGGGTATCTCTTATGCTACGGAGTTGCGTCGTCACTTTACCGAAAAGGAGCTTCGCGACCTGTTGCACGCAACGGCTACTCCCATTGATGAGTATATGGTGGGTAAGAAAACTTACTACCGCTATGTGGCCGATATGGGCCTTGTAAAGCCTATGCAGATGGAGCTTGCGGAGTATAAGGGGCAGATGGGTGCTGGTCAGGCTAATGCGGCTGCGTTCCTTGCTGCTATCGAGGGTGCAGGCGTCGAGATGCGCTTCCCCAACCTCTATATTGCCGAGGGTGGTAGTGTTGCGACCTCTCCTGCCCGCTATTTTGTCGGCGGCGAGGAGTTGACTTACACCGTTTCGATTGCCGATACGTCGATTGCTACTTGTACGGTAAACGGTGGCAAGGCTCTCTTTAGTGGAGTGAAGAGTGGTGCAACAACCGCTACTATTAAGGCAAGCAATGGTGTTGAGCATAAGTTCAATATCACTGTCCGCAAGGGTGCTACCAATAACGGTTGGTTGTAACATTAATCGAAGTGGTGATGCGTGAAGTGCGTTGTATAGTCTGGTGGATAGCTTTGCTTGTCGCAGTGTCGATGGCGGAGTGTGCCGAGGCGCAAATACGCATCATACCTCAAACTAAAATCGACAGCATAAAGCAACCTGCGACGCTCGATACTCGCGCAATGGAGTTCCGCGGTGGAAACAATCTCTCGTTCGGCACAATTAACGAGGCCGATGGGGTTTGGGAAGGCGTCATTGAGTGGCAAAACGTGGGCGAGAGGCAGTTGGTTATAACTCGTACGTCGAGTAGTTGCTCTTGTTTGCGAGCGGAGGTTGATAGAACGCCCGTTAAAGCGGGAGAGAAGAGTAGCATAACTCTCCAATACGATCCTCGCAACCGCTCGGGTAGAGTGTCACAGCGCGTGATGATCTATACCAACCTGTCGGAGAAGTTGCCGACCGCAGTGCTTACGTTGGAGGGCGAGGTGCGACCTTTGGCCGATAGGCGAGGCGACTATCCCTATTTGCGAGGCGAACTGGCCCTGCGTCGTGATACGATTATGGCTAAAAAGGGAGAGGAGATTCGCGTGGCGTGTATGAATGTTGGAACAAAGCCGCTGCGCATTGTGGCCGATAGCTTGCTCTCGGGACGCAATGTTGTGGCTTATACCGAGCCGCGAGTGCTTCAAGCAGGCGAGGAGGGCGATTTGGTGATTCGTTATAAAATCGATGACCGCGACTCTCGACCGATGCCGCATCTCTATCTTACGGGATTGAACCTGCCGCCGCGCCAACGTTGCTTGGTTGTGAAGTTTGAGGATTAATGATAAATGTAAAAGAGAAATAAAAACGATATAAAATGGGAAATATGTTTAAGAGATTGCTTCTGATGGCCGTGATGGCTGTATCGATGGTAGCCTGCACCGAGAAGGATGGCCCTTACCCAGAGAAGGCAGAGCCGCAGTTGGAGGTTACGCGCAACAATATTTCGGGTGCGTGGAGGCTTGAGTCTTGGAAGGGTGCGCCATTGGCCGAAGGTAGTTATATCTACATCGACTTTGTGCGTGCCGATCGTACCTACACTATGTGGCAGAATATCGACAGTGCACCTGCGCGTAAGATTACGGGCCTATACAACATCGATATCGATGAGGAGTTGGGAGCTGTTATTCGTGGTAATTACGACTACGGTAATGGCGATTGGGCGCATCGTTATATCGTGAAGAGCCTCACCGCCTCAGAGATGATTTGGGTGGCAAAGGATGATGCCGAGGATGTCAGCGTATATGTACGTTGTCAGATTCCCGAGGAGTTGCTCGGAAGCGAGGAGTAGCCCGTTGATAAGAACGAACAGAGGTCTGCTGAGATAATCAGCAGACCTCTGTTTTTGTGTTAAAACTCCGGCTCGGACTCTAATTTCAGCAGTACGCCCGTGTGGGGATGGGTAAACTCCAGTCGCGCAGCGTGAAGATGCAGTCGAGAGCCGCCGAAACCGTAAATATCGTCGCCAACGATGGGGCAGTTCAACCCCTGAGAATGAGCAGCATGTACGCGGAGCTGATGCGTGCGGCCCGTAATAGGGTAGAAGGCAATGCGCGTGCGACCATCCTTGACCTCCAAAACCTCGTATCGCGTTATGGCTTTACGTCCGTCGGCCGATACCATCTGTCGTGGGCGATTCTCGTAATCGAGCTTCAGCGGCAGTGAAATCTCGCCTTTTTGAGCCTCGATAATGCCATCGAGCAGAGCTATGTAACACTTCTTGACGCTACGCGAGATAAACTGCTCCTGAAGGGCTTTATGAGTCGCTTTATCCTTTGCAATAACGAGTATTCCCGATGTGGATTGATCCAGACGATGCACAATCATAGGCCCCGATGAGTGCGGATAACGATTTCTTGCCCACGCTTCGACCGATTGTACGCCCGATTTACCCTCAACCGAGAGCATACCTTCGGGCTTGTCGATTACAACCAAATAGTCATCCTCCCAAAGCGTTTTTGGCTCGGGTGGAGTTATCGCAGAGAGCGGATTGTCATCAACCTCGAGCCCCTGCATCATAAAGAGCAGTATAGGTTTGCACTTGCTGTTGCACGAGGGGTAGAAGTTGCCGTGCTGGCGCACCTCACCGTTGGGTGATGCTCCCCACCAGAATTCTGCCATACATATAGGATGCAGATTGTTAAGGTAGGCATATTGTAGCAGCTTCGGTGCAGCGCACTCGCCAGCTCCGGCGGGTGGTGTCTGCTGCGGTGTCGGGGCAAAAATATCGCACAAATCGCGCACCTCGCCACGAGCATTTAGCATACGAAACTCTCTGAAAAGTCGCTCCTGAAGAGCGGCAGAACGCTGCCGACGCTCTATCTGTAACGGCTCAATGTCGCTGTTGAGCGCCTTCTCGGCTGCCATAATCTCGGCCGATAGACGCTTCTGACGCACCTTCAAGCGTTGTGTCGAGGCATTTATCTCAACCATCTTTGCTTGCCAATCGGCTTGGTCGGTGTAGCTCGATTTGCATTGCTGCATCTGCTCTTTCAGAGCTGTCAGATGTGGTACGTCTTCAGAAAGAATATGTTGGTGCTCGGCGCGTAAAAGCTCAATTGCGTTGAGTTTTTCGCGATATTCGGCACTCTGCTCCAGAGCTTCAATTCGACGATTTATAGCCGATATTTCGGCCTCCTCACGACGGAAAAAGTCGTTGGGACGCAACATATCGTAAACCGGAGGAACGAACCCTTCGTGCATATTGCTACCTGCAATATTACCCGAAAAAGCAGCCAGAAAACCAATCTCTCCCGACGGAGTACGAACCACCAGCACACCAAACATCTTGCCCGCTGCAATCTCGTCGGCCCACTCTTTGCGAGTGCTTATTTCGAGTTGAATCTGCTCGGCTGCCAATAATGATAGGGGGTGCGGCACGTAGTGAAAAGGCCACGTGAAACGCTCGGGTGGAGTGATGCCCGCGATGTCGGATTTGAATCGGTGTAACATAATTTTGCACAAAAGTAACGAAAATTAATCACTATTTTGTAGCTTTATAGCATCTTTTACGACTAACTATATGTAGCAGGCTCCTTTTCGAGGGGCAGGCGGAAAATGGAGAGACGAAAAATGAATGATTTAGAGCGAGAATTTACACAAGTCGTGCGCGAGCATAAGGATACCATTTATATGGTGTGTTATATGTTCTCGAAGGATAGCGCCGAGGTCGAGGACCTCTATCAGGAGGTGCTTATAAATTTGTGGAAGAGTTTTCCAACGTTTGAGCACCGCAGTTCGATGCGTACGTGGATTTGGCGAATAAGTCTGAATACCTGCATATCGATCGACCGCAAGAAACGTCATCGCAAGGACTCTTTGCCGCTAAAGATGGACATCGACCTTTATAACGATACCGACAGCGATACACGCCAGATTAAAATGTTGCACGAGCGAATAAACAGGCCGGGAATGTTCGACAGGGCGATAATCCTGCTGTGGCTTGAGAATATGAGCTACGAGGATATTGGCGCGATTGTAGGTATTTCGGAAAAGAACGTGTCGGTGAGATTGGTAAGAATTAGAGAACAACTTAAAAATATGAAATAGGGATGGGACAGATGGAAGAAAAAATGGAGTTGGAGCAGATGCGTGGACAGCTTGCGCTGTTGCGAGAGAAGCTCAAACAGCAGGAGATTATCAGCGAGAAGGCCATCGTGGAGTCGATAAAACGAGGCGTAGGCTCGATAAATCGTATAGGTGTGGTGCAGGTGCTTATTGGACTGTTTTCGGTGCCGTTTTGCTGCTATGTGTTTGCAGGTATGGGGCTTACCGACGATTTTGTTTGGGGTACAGGCATTATGCTTACGGTGTGTCTGTGTGCGACCGTGTATGCCCATTTCGGTCTTAACCTGCTGAATATTTCGCGCGATAATCTGATTCAGGTAGGTTTGCGAACCATTCGACTGCGTAAGATTTATAAGACATGGTACTACTTTGCCATTCCGATGCTGCTTGTTTGGGGATATTTCCTCTATTGTGAATTGGCAATGTTGATAACCGATGCCGAACAGCTTAAAGCTCTGCTGCTGTCAGTATTGATAGGTGGAGTAATCGGAGGCGCAATAGGTGTAAGCATGCACTTTAAGTCGTTGCATGATGCCGACGAGGTGATTGGGCATATCCGCGAGTTAAACGAAATGGAGAAGTAAAATAGCTGAAAGGGTAAAACTGAAATTTACACTTGTTATATGACTTTTATGAAATGAGGCTGTCAACATTTTTGTTGGACAGCCTCTGTTTTATAGCTTCATAACCTCTTTAATTCCGAGTGTGTCGTACATCTGCTGCAACTCCTCTTCGTTGCGGTCGCTTACTACCAGCAGACGATCGCCAACGGCCAACTCCGTATTACCGCGCGGTACAAAATACTCTCCGCCTCGCGAAATCATTACAACGAGTGTATTGTCGGGGATGGCAATGTTGCGCAACATGCTGCCGTGCTTCATCATTGAGTCGGTAACCTCAATTTCAGAGAAGTTGCTGCGAATAGCGTCGGGAACGCCCACCTTAAACAGTCGCTCCTTCTCCTCGAATGCCAATCCGAGCATATTGGCAACACCACTAACCGTTGTACCCTGAATGGCAAGCGAGAGCAGCGTTACGAGGAAAACGACGTTGAAAATAACCTCGCCACCCTCAACGCCCTCGATAATGGGGTAGGTTGCGAAGATGATGGGTACAGCACCGCGAAGTCCTACCCACGAGATATAGCACTTCGCCTTTCGCGAGAAACGACGGAAAGGTGCAAGGCAGATGAATACCGCCAGCGGGCGAGCAATGAACATCAGGAATGCTCCTACGGCGCAGCCGAGAATCAGCACCTCGGGGCGGAGCAACTCGTCGATATTAACCAAAAGACCGATTGCCAGGAACAAAACAATCTGCGCCAGCCAAGTGAAACCATCGAAAAAGGTCTCGAGGTTGGTGCGGTTGGTAATCTTATAGTTACCCAATACCAATCCTGTGATATATACTGCCAAGTAACCGTTACCCCATACGAGCGAAGTGAACGAGAACGAGAAGAATACAAATGCCAGCAGCAACACGATATAGAGTGATGCGTTGCTCTTGATATTGATATTATTTATTGTCCAGACGGCAAGGCGACCGATGCCATAACCCAAAGCGGCACCGACCAACATCTGCACAATGAAGCGCAGAACGCTCATTCCAACGCTTACATCGGCAGGATTCAAAACAACCGAAACCATTACGATTGTGAGCATATATGCCATAGGGTCGTTACTTCCACTCTCAAGCTCCAGCATAGGGCGCAGATTCTGACGCAGGCCCTGTTTCTTGGTACGCAGGATGGAGAATACCGATGCCGAGTCGGTAGATGCCATTGTAGATGCCAGCAGCAGAGCCAATGGTAGCGAAATTGCAGTTCCAACCCATCCAGAGAAGAGCCATACGAAATATCCTACAAGCAGAGCCGTAAGGGCAACGCCCAATGTTGCAAGTATAATACCCGGGGTAAGAATGGGCTTGATTTCCGAAAACTTGGTATCCATACCGCCCGAAAACAGGATGATACATAGAGCCAGCATACCTATGACTTGTGTCAATTCGTAGGAGTGAAAGTCTATAAACTTAAGACCAAACATCATACCCACACCCAAGAACAGCAACAATGCGGGTGCGCCGAAACGATATGCCAACTTACCTGCTACAACGGCAACAAATAGCAGTAGTGCTCCAACCAATAATAAATGCTCCATATTTAATGCTCAATAATAAAAAACAATAGGTACCACAGGTTGCAGCACCTATCGCACTTTGTTGTTTGCGATCCTAAGCCTTCACTTTAATATCGCTGATTGGCTCCATTTCCCAATCAAGATACTCGAACGCTTGTCCTGCAACAAACTTTCCGGAAGGGGTTGACCACAATGTTACCATAATAGCCGATACATTGCCGGCATTATCAGAGCGCAAGGTAGTAAAATCTCCTCGTTTAACCAAATCTACAACCTTCATTTTGTCCTCTTTTCTGAACTTAAGCTCCTCTTTTTTCAGGAAGCATTTTTCGCCCGTATGCCAAGGAGCAAAACCTCCGTCGCCAAGTCGCACCATGCAGAGTGCTCCGCCAACAAGGACAAATATTGCGCCGAAGAGAACGATAGCCGATTTAATGTTCGACATATCTGTTCCTCCATCCAAAAATCCGTTTGCAACGAAAAGTGCTATGCCGAGAATCAAAAGTGAAATCGGCATAACGAGTGATCGGCGACGCATAGTCACCACACCTCCGGGCAAGGCACACAACGCCTCGCTCATATCATATTTAGTCATTTTTCAGATAGTTTTTATTCCAACGTTCCCGAGTGCGGAATGTATGGCGCGAGGTATTGACCGACACCCTCAACAAACACAATTTACACACTTTTAGGAGTGTCTGCCCATATAGCAACACCATACATCCCTGCTCGGAATTACTTTACAATCCAAATTTTACATACATAAACGCTCTGCGCAACAGGACTCTCCTGCCGCGACATTGCAATTGTCGGATGTGTGTCGATGGGCTAAATACGAAGTCGGCAAAGCGTGTGCAGATAGTAGGCAACGCGCAGTGACGACGTGAAGATGTTAAATTCAAAGATTTTTGTTATGTGTCCCGCTCTGCGTGAATGAATCGCTTCGGCCATTATTCTCTCGGATAATGAGCGATGTCGCAGAGTATTTCGAAGCGTAGTGTTGTTTTGCAGCTCGTGCAAAGAGGTGTAGTGCGAAGTGGCAGAAGTTTGAAACTCAACGCAATAAGAACGAAATGAGTGTCGCATCAACTCCGCAATGTCGGATAGATCGTTGGCCTGATTATCCGACAGATGATTTTCAGCGAGTTGTGAACAGCTAACAAGGCAAG
>JAGBIR010000001.1 GCA_017934845.1 Alistipes sp.
GATGTTTAGTCGCTCAAGCCCTGTGTGTAAACCATAATTGCATCTATTTCAGGTTGTTGGCGACGATTTCCGAAAGGTCGGCAATCTTTAGTTTCGAGCCGCGTGCAATGGCTTTTTTGCATAGTGGGCAGGCTGTAACGACGGTATCGGCTCCTGTGGCATCCAGCTCCTGTGCTACCGAGCGAGCAATGGTTAGCTGGTCGGCATCGCTGATTGCAGTGTTAGCTACCGATGAGCCGCAACAGAGTGCATTCTTGCGGTTGTGTTCAGGTTCGAGCAGCACTCCTATGGCCTCGATAACGGCTCGAGGCTGGTCGTAAATCTTGCTACCACGTCCCAATTCGCATGGGTCGTGATAGGTGAAGCGTTGCGATGAAGAGTAGTTTACGCGCAGGCGTCCTTGCTTCATAAGTCGTAGGATATATTCCGAGTGGTGGAGTACCTCAACGCCCTCCAATTGGTACTCCTCGCGGAAAACACGCAGGCATATAGGGCACGAGGTGACAAGCGTCGTGATGTTATGCTTCGTGAAGAGCGATTTGTTATAGTCGATCATCTTTTGTGCCGAGTCAACCTCTCCCGAGAGTTTCAGTGGGCGACCACAACAAACTCCTCCATCCTTATCGGCCCACCATACCTTTTCGCCCGCGGCATCGAAGATTCGTTGCATGGCCGAAAGGGTGTTGGGCGTAAGGAGTGTCATACAGCCGGCAAAGTAGCCAACCTTGCCTTCACCTTGCGAACGATCTATGGTGCGAAGATAACGATAACGGCCCTCGTTGGGGATATTACGCATCGAACTGCGTGAGTTTAAGCGTAGCGTATTAAGGTTGATGCCTACGGGGCAAACAGCCTCGCAGCGACCACACATTAGGCAGTTGTGTGCCACTTTCTGTTGTAGCATATTGTAGCGACGGTCGCGCAGGAAATAGACCGATTGCACATCGTTTATACCCAGCTGACTCTGCAATTGGCAGGGGTCGATACATATTCCGCAACGCGAGCAGGCCTCAATCTCGAAGTTGTCGTACGACTTCTCTTGGGCCTCGGGACGTAGGCGGTAGTGGCGCAGGAAGATAAGCGGAATCTCGGTAAAGATATGCATATAACGCGAGAATGGCATTGCAATAAAGAATATGCCGAGTGCCGATGAGTAGAACCACCACGCGGGCTCGTAGAGTGCAGATAGCACCGAAATGTTGATATGTCCCGCCAAGAGAGTGCCGATGCTACCCGTTAGGAAACCACCGCCGCCATACAATGCGCAGGTGATGCTCTCGGCAACTAATCGCGCAGGGAAGATAAACCACAAAGCAGAGAGGGCTATGCGGTCGAAGAAGATATGTTTTGTGGTGCGCTTCATACCCATCATTCGCGAACGCAGACGCTTTAGCCAAGCGAGCAGCACGCCCGACAATACAAACAGCAGTAGAGCATCCATCACGTTGTCGAATAGAGGCTTATGGCCGGTAATGCCATTCAGTGGTACGAAATATTTGAAGAATATGTGCCCATGCAGGGGTACCCATTGCGCGCCGAGGTAAGCTACCGTCTCCAGCCATCCTACCGTGATGAGCAAAAACCAGCCGAAGGCAAGGCTCATATGCATGTAGCCCAGCACGATGTTGCGGCGGAAGATACGGCGATGCAGCAATGATTCGCTTATCACCTCCAGCACGGCTCCTATGGTGTGATAGGTGAATAGTCGCTTGGCAATGAGCAACATATCGCTTGTTGGTAGCTGTCGAAGCCACGACAGATATTTCCATGCGACGCAAAGGAACAGAATGCCTGTGCCTACGATAAACGGTATGCAGAAATTAGCGAAAAAAGTCATCTTTAAGCTATCTAAATTGTGGGTTTGGAGTGGTGGCTCTTATTGTGGAGCGACTAAAAATCGCCCAATTTACGTTTTATGAGCATCACCAAACCTCGTGTATTAATGCCTCGCGGGCAGACCAAACGGCATTTGCCACAGAGCATACATTTATTCAATTCGACATAAACCCCTTGATACTCGCCTCGGCGCACAAGGGTGTGAATCTTACGGAAGTTGAAATCCGTAAGGTTGCCCGCCGTGCAGGTTGCCGTACACGATCCGCAACCGATACATGCCTGTAACTCTGGCATTTCGTGAATAATCTCGTTACTCTTGCGCAGGTTGTTACTGTCGATATCTATTACGCGGGGTTTGCTTATCGAAAATCCGAAATCTATCATCTTCTCTACTCTCTGTTAATCCACTTTACGACGTTTTGAGCCACGGCCGATGCCTCGCTGAGGGTCTCTCCGACGCTCTTTGGCGAGGTGATTGTGCCGGCGTAGAAAATGCCGTCGATATTACTCTCGGTATTGTGAAGGAATAGGTCGCGTGGCTGCATAAAACCGCTATCCTGACGCTCCAGACCTTCTGCCTCGAGCATTGCATTATCATCGTTGGCACGCATACCTATGAGTAAAACCAGCATATCGACACCCATCTTCAGCGGACGGCCCGTAAGAGTATCTTCTGCTTTGATTTGCAGACGATTGTCTATTGTGGGACTAACCTCCGAAATACGACCTCTGACGAAGTGAACATTGTGTGTTTGCTGTGCTATGCGGTACATCTCCTCGTAGCCCGGGCCGAACATTCTAATGTCCATATAGAAATTGAATACATCGGCCGTGGGGAAGAGTTTTTTAAGTTCGATGGCCTGCTTTACGCCCGTAACGCAACACAATTTTGAGCAGTGTCGCTGACACACCTTCTCGTCGCGGGAACCTACACAGTGCAGAATTGCTATGCGTCGCGGCGCTTCGCCGTTTTTGAGTCGTATTTCGCCTCGGTTAAACATCTCCTCCAAATCGGCTGAAGTGATAACGTTGTCGTAGATTCCGTAGCCATACTCCTCCTTGATGCGGGCATCGAAAAGGGTAAAGCCGGTTGCTACAACCACCGCGTCGCCCTCAATCTCTTCGCCCGTCGATAGAGTGACCTTCGTGGGCGATACCGTTACGGCTGTTGCACCCGTCTTGACCGAAACATTATCCTGCATTAAAAGACGTCCACGCAGCTCGCCAAGTACTTGCTCGGCAGGCGTGAAGGATGGAAATAATTTATGCCAACCGCGCAGTTTGCCGCCCGTAGCGCGCTCCTTCTCGATGAGCGTGACTGTAACGCCCATGAGCGATAGCTCTGTTGCGCATTGCATTCCGGCAATACCTCCTCCTA